>NZ_JAMXSM010000008.1:0-65867 GCF_026131665.1 Anaerococcus sp. NML200574
ATCCAGTTTTGTAATGTACCTTCGGGTATATCATATTTTTTAGCAACCATCGGACTGCCTCCAGATTCCCCTGATAAATATTCCGTTACTAGTTTGATTTTAAATTCTTTTGTGTATTTTGGCATACAAAAACCCCTCCATCCGTATTCCGGATTTTGGGGTTCAGGTCAAAAGCCTAGTTTTTTTGGTGCTTATTTTAAAATTAAAGGTTACCCCGCGATAGATAGGATGCTTCCTATTGGATTTTTAGAATTGATTCTTTGATTATATTCTATATATTTATTTTCGCCCTTTTCTCTAGCTGTAGTTATGCTCACAATAAGGCCTGAGTGGTCTAGCACTAAGAGGCTTGGCATCATATTGTAAATCCTATCATTCATATTTGGATTTGGATCTAGGGCGTTTTTAACTACATAGGCCCCTGAATCCTTTAGTATTGAAGCAAGTCTAATAGCCTCATTAGTGGTATTTGAGTTTACCAAAATATAGATTCCCCTATTAGCAAAGGTGCTATCCTTTTTTATCTTAAGTGTCACCTTATCATAGTAGGAATAGTCACCAAGATTAAAAGAGCTTGGTTTTTCGTTTGTTTTACTTGCTTGATTTTTAATATAAGGGGTTTGGTAATCAGATTCATTTGAATTTTTGATATCTTCTAGGTTTTTGCCTAAAAGAGACCCTCTATAATAAAAGATATCTTCAAAGTTATAGTCTTGATGAATTAGGTATTTCGCAAATTCATTTACAAAGAGATAATTTATAGATGAGTTTTCCTCTAAATCAAGAATAATTCTAGTGATTGATGGGGTAGAGGTCACAGCCTTGGTCATCTCATCTATTATAGTGTTAAGCTCTGAAAGTTTAAACACTGATAGGCTGATCCTTAGGGTGCTTTCTGATTCAATTGCTATATTTGCCTTGCTTGTGGTCTTATCGTTTATTATTCTCTTATATCTATTTACTACCTGAGGATTTTCAAGGCTAGTTTTTATATGAGATTGACCCTTATTTTTGTAATAATCAAACAAATCGTCGTAAGTATCCTTATCTAGGATTTTGCTTGCTGGGTCATTTAATAGTGAGAGGTAATTACCCAAAATTGTGAAAAACTCTTGGTCAGTCTTTGAATTGGCAATTTTTTTCTTATATGTTTCACCTTGCTTGATAAAATCTTCATAAGACTGTCTATTGTTTTTATCTACAGCATAGTTTTTAACCATGTATTTAAGAAGCTTATCGAAGTCGCTGGATTTTTCAGCACTTGTTAGGCTCCTGCCTTCAGTTGAAGTCACAAAAGCTTCTTTTGATATGTCATCTAGAACTTCATCCCTAAAGCTTGGATAATCTAAAGATTTGTAGGAATTAACTTTTTTGTAGATAAGATAGCTTGGAAGAAAGATAACAATTAATAGGCAAGCAAGAAGAGCTATTCTCCTTTGCCTATATATTCTTTGCCTTTCTCTTCTTTTTCTTAGGCGGGCTTTGGCACTCCTGTCCATGGATCTTCTATCTTTAACAACTCTGATTTGGTTTTTTGGTGAAGAATTCCTATCTTTGTTATTTTTATTTACTTTTCTAGACCTCCTAGAGGTGTTTGTCTTTCTTCTTGTCATTGTTCATCCTATTATTTTTCTCAAAGACTACATTAAACTCGCTTCCAAAGCCAAGATTAGATTTAACTCTTATTTTTCCTTCTAAGGCTAGGACAAAGTTTTTGGTTATGGCAAGTCCCAGGCCAACTCCGTTATCTTTGGTATTTCTAGAATCTTCTACCCTGTAGAACCTATCAAATATTCTTGGTATATCTTCTTCTTTTATACCTATACCGCTATCTTTAACACTTACTTGTATTTCTTTTTCATCCTCAGTCAGATTTATCTCTATAGTACCATTTTTGCCTATAGCTTTTATGGCATTTGAAACTAGGTTTTGAATGATTTGGCTTAGCTTATCTCTGTCGGTATAGAGCCTTACATCTTCATCGATATAAGTGTTAATTCTGATATTATTAAGCTTTGCCTTTGCGTTAAAACTTTTTGCGATGTATGTGACAAGCTCACTTACATCCACCATGGATTTTGATAAAACAGCATGTGCAACATTTTCCTCAAAGGTATTTTTAAGTCCAACAATGAGGCCTTCAAGCCTTACTATTTCTGCTGTAAGTGTGTCAAAAGTGGCAGGATCTGCATCTATTATTCCATCTTTCATGGCCTCGATTGTAAGCTTTAGATTGGTTAGGGGAGTCCTAAGCTCATGAGATATATCTTGGGCATATTGTTTCCTAATTGATTCTTGCTTTTTGAGGTTGTTTGAGAGGAAATTTATATTATCTTTAAGATTTTCAATTTCTCTTATATCTGTTTCCTCTTCAATCTGATCATAGACGCCTTCCTTGATGGCAAGGGTGGATTCTCCAATTGAAGTAATTGGATTAGATATATTGGTAGATAAGATTATAGCTATAACTGTTCCGATTGCAAGAGATATTGTAATTGCATAAATTACAGCCTGGGTAAAGTTGTTTTTAACTTCGTTTACACCAGTTAGGTCCCTGTTGTAGCGGATTATAATTTTACCGGCATTTAGGTTTGTTGTATCATCGATGATATTATATTCCTTAGATAGAATCTTAGAATCATCGCTTTTATCACGGCCTTCTAAATGTTTTATAAGCTTGCCAGCTTCATCGTAATATTCAATATCTACTTTTGAATCATGGGCCATGTTATCAAGATATGACCACATGAATTTGCTTGATATATCCTTATCGTTATTTAGTCTTATAAATTGATCTGAGATTTCATTCGGCCTCTTATCATCTAACTGCCTAAATAAGTCGTTATAGTTGATTGTGACCATCAAGGTGATAAGAATTGAAAAAACTAAGATACAAGAGAGGATCCCTGCTATAAAGTTTTTAATTATCTTATTCTTGAGAGTTGTCATCTATGCCACCGGACTTGTAGCCCATCCCATAAATTGTCTTGATATATTGTGGTTTTTTGGGATTATCTTCTATTTTTTGTCTGATATTTTTGATGTGGGTATCTATGGCCCTATCATAGGCATCGTAGTCATAACCAAAAGTTATTTGGATTATCTCATCTCTGGTATAGATTTTGTTAGGGTTTGAAAATAGGGTCTTAAGTATTGAAAATTCATTTTTGGTTAAGTAGATTTCCTCACCATCTTTGAAAAATCTATTGTACTTAAGGTCCATCTCAAGCCTACCATCTAGGGTTTTTATAATATCAGCTCTTGGTATATTGTATTTTTCAATCCTTCTAAGGATTGCCTTTATTCTTTCTATTAATTCTCTTGCAGAAAAAGGTTTTGTTATATAATCATCTGCTCCAAGTCTTAGGCCCTTGACTTTATCATCTTCTTCGACTTTTGCTGATAGCATGATTACAGGTACTTTTGATCTATTTCTGATTTCTTTTATAACTTCCTCACCAGCAAGTTTTGGCAACATCAAATCTAGGATAACTAGGTCAATATCTTCATTTAAAAATATTTTTAATCCTTCCTCGCCATCATAAGCTTGAAATACTCCATAGCCTTCCTTTGCTAGGTAAGATTTCACTATATTATTTATGCTTTCTTCATCTTCTATAATTAAAATATTAATCTTTTCCATACTTCACCTTCCAGGTTTATTATACCATAAAGATAAGGAAATTTGTTTTTTATCTATAATATAATTGTTTAAAAAGTCTAAAAATGGATATATATAATAATGTAGTAAATATAAAAATAATTTCTTTGAAATTTTAAATATGAAAGGAGTAATTATGGGAAATTACGGATTTATTATGACTCTAATTATAGGAGCCCTAGCAGGATGGATTGCTAGTAGAATTATGAAAAGAGATGCCGAAATGGGAGGTATTGCTAATATATTTGTAGGTATACTTGGTGGTTACTTAGGTAACTTCATCTTTAAAAACTATGCCGCAGGTACTTTTGGTCAAATCATTACAGCCATTGTCGGTGCAGTGATTTTATTATTTGTACTCGGTCTTATCCAAGGACGTAATAAGTAATAAAAAATAAAGCCGCTTGAAATGTTTAAGCATTCAAGCGGCTTTTCCTATGGTTGTGGGTTTTCTGGATTTTCTTCTTTTGGCTCTTGGTCTTTTGGTTTTTCCTTATCCTTGTCAGATTTTTTGTCCTTGTCTTTATCTTTTTTATCATCATCATCTTCTTCATCCTCAGGTTCTGGTTCTCCGAGGTTAGAATAAGCTTTTGGAATTCTTTGCTTCCAATCTTTTGGATAAATGTTATTAAATTTACTTGGATCGTAGTTGCTCTTTGGATTTATAAATGACCTTGAGACTATAAACTCGCTTGGAGTTACATTACTTACTAAGAGATTATTTCTTGAATCTACGTTTACCCACTCGTGTACATCGTCTTCTGCTGTTGGCTGGTTATTTGGTCCGAAGATTTCTGTGATGACAGTTCCTCTTGGGTCTGCATAAGATGCATCGGTTGGAAGCATTCCACTCATAGTATCTACCTTCATTGAAACTATGCCTTTAGGAACTTCAAAGCTAGCAGCTTCATAGCCATCTAGGATTTTGTTATTTATTACATTCCACATGAGGGCTGCTCTTTCTGCAGATGTACCAGTTAGGGAGATGTTTTGATCATCACATCCCATCCAGATTCCTACTGTGTAGTATGGGGTATAGCCTAGGCACCAGAAGTCGTTGTAATCATCTGTTGTACCTGTCTTTGTGGCAAAATCTGTTCCATTTAGGTAGATATTGCCATAGAATTTACCAGCATCTTGTAGGGCTGATGTTATTTGGTAGGCTGTTTCTGGACTTGTTACTTCATGACTAGTTTTTTCTTTTTCTTCAAATAAGACCTTACCTGTAGAATCCACGATTTTTGAGAAGGTGAGTGGTTCGTTATACTTTCCGTAGTTTGCAAGGGCTGCATAGGCTCCTGTCATATCTAGAGCTGTTAGACCACGAGTCATTGCTCCAAGGCCTAGGGCTGCGAGGTTTTCGTCATTTATTTCCTTATCCTCATCTGAGCTTACGAAGTTGTCGGCTCCGCTATCTTTGATTATTCCAAAGTTTTTGAGGTAGGAGATTGATGTATCAATTCCAACCTTATCTAAGGTAGAGACTGCTATTGTATTTATTGACATTTTTATAGCTTCTCTTATTGGTTTTACTCCCATGTAGTATTCGTAGACGTTGTTTGGCCAAGGCTTGCCATCTTCATTTAGCATTTGAGGTACATCATCTACACCTGTTGCAAGGTTAAAGCCATTGTCTAGTGCTGGAGTATAGGTAGCTATTGGTTTAATTGATGAACCTGGTTGTCTAGGAACAGATGAAGCCCTATCAAGGATTCTCATACCTTTTTGGTCACGTCCGCCCATTATAGCCTTGATTTGTCCATTTGCCTGGTCGATTATTACTGTTGATGATTGTGGCTGTATTGTTCCTTCTAGGTCTATATCATAATAGTCCTTATTTATTGAAAAACTTCCATCATCGTAGGCTGTAAATAAGTTTTCATTATCTTTTAGGTAAGATTTTGATATTACAATATTATCTTCATCATCTAAATATATATTTTTATTTGAACCTAGGTCTATATTTCCTGTCCTGTGGGTTCTTAAGTTTTTGTTTTCATCATCTAGGGAATAATAGTTTCTAAAGACTAGTTTTGCCTGATCTAGATAGGCCTTGTTTGTTGTAAGAACTATATTACCGTCATCATCCATATGGCAATCATCAGGTGAGAGTCTTATATCATTATTTTCATTTAAGAAGTTGCTTTTTGCATAATATAAGAGCTTGCCATCGGTATTTATAATATTTCCCCAATTATCATATTTCATCTTAAGTAGGGGAGCGACATCCCAACCTGAAGTATCTCCCATGAGGTAGGATGAGAAGTTGCTATAGATATCTTCGAGAGTTTTTTGCATCTCTGTATCTATAGTTGTTGTAATCTTAAGGCCGCCGTAGTAAAGCCTATCCCAAGCTTGGTTTTCACTCATATTTAATTTTTCCATAAGTTTAGCTACAACTTGTTTTTCAAGTAGGGAATTGAAATATGAGGCGATTTCGGTATTAGCTCTTTCGGCAGGTTCTATAGATTTTGCTACATCAAATTCTATAGCTTCATCGTAAGCTTTTTTATCGATATAGCCTAATTCTAACATCTTATCTAGTATATATACTTCTCGCTTTATTGGCGCTTCGTTATAAACTGCAGAATATTTTGTCCCGTCTATGGTAAATTCACCGAGGACTTTTTCATTTGTCACTTCGCTGGTCTTTAATGACTTATAGAGGGAATTTTCTGATGGAGATTGGACAATTCCTGCAAGGGCTGCGCATTGGGCTAGGTTTAGCTCTGATACATCCTCATTAAAGTATGTTTTGGCTGCTGCCTGAACTCCATAGGTATTTTGGCCCATGAAGACCCTATTTAAGTAGGTTCCTAGGATTTCTTCTTTGCTTAGGTGCTCTTCTATTTCTAGGGCTAGATAAATTTCTTTTATCTTTCTTTGATAGGTTTGATCGTTGCTAAGATAAGTATTTCTAGCAAGTTGTTGGGTGATGGTAGAACCACCCCTTACAATGCTTCCTGCCCTTAGGTTTTCTACCATAGAGCCTAGGATTGATATTGGATCAATTCCCTTGTGTTCATAAAATCTTTCATCCTCTACTGCTACAAAGGCATTTTTAAGGTCATCAGGGATTTTGTTATAATCAACTATCTCCCTATATTGACTTGTAGCAATAGCATCTACTTCATTGCCATCTTCATCTACAATGACTGAGTTTTGACTCATTTCATTTTTTATAGCGTTAGCATCGATTTCTGGTGCATTTTTCATGACTTCAAGTATTGCACCGCCTGTTATTCCTGCAAATATTACCATAATCGACCCTAAAAATAGTATTACTATTAGTAAGATTTTTATGATAATAGCGGCTGCTTTTTTATGCATATGGCCTCCATTTGTATTTTTTTTATATTTCGTAAATTATACCTATATCTATTTTATCATTTTTTGCGGGTAAGTTCCATACTTTATTAAATTTTAGATAAAAGTATAATCTTTAGGGAAAGGAATTTTATGCAAGAAGTAATACAAGTCAATGTCCTTGATAGGGATGATGATGAAGAAATTAAAATATATGAATTAGAATCTTTGATAAATACAGCAGGTGGAAAGCCTGTTGCTTTTGTTAGCCAAGTTGTTAGTAAGGTAAATCCAAGATTTTACATTGGTAAGGGCAAGCTTGAAGAGATAAGGGAGCTTTCGGAGAATTTAGAAGTAAAGACAGTAATTTTTGATGTAGAATTATCTCCAAGCCAATTATATAACCTAGAGGAAGAGTTAAAGCTAAAAGTTGTAGATTGGACAAGCCTTATTCTTGATATCTTTGCCCAAAGAGCCCATACCCGTGAAGCCAGGCTTAAGATAAAGCTTGCCCAGCTTAAGTATCAATTACCAAGGATTAATAAGTGGTTTTCATACCTATCCAGACAGGCCGGTGGAATTGGTACCAGAGGACCGGGTGAAACCATGCTTGAAACCGATAGGAGAGCCATAGTAAGAGATATAAAATCCCTTGAAAAATCCTTAAAAGATATCGAAAAGACAAAAGTCACAAATAGAAAATCTAGGGAGTCTTCATTTAATATTTCTCTAGTAGGCTATACAAATGCTGGTAAATCTACGATATTAAATGGGATGATGAATTTGTTTGGTTCTGAAAAATACGTCTATTCTGACGATTTGTTATTTGCGACCCTAGATACATCTACCAGGAGACTTGATTTTTCAAACACTAAGGTGACTCTAACAGATACAGTTGGTTTTATAGATAACTTATCTAAGGAATTAAATGATTCATTCTTAACAACTCTTGAAGAAATTAAATTTGCTGATATGCTATTAATTGTTATTAATTCATCTTCAAATATTGAAGGACAAATTAAGACCATAGAAAAGTCGCTTGATGAAATAAATCTTGATGGCAAGGAGATTATCTATGTCTTTAATAAGATTGACCTTGTAGATGATTTGACAGCTGTAAGTCTATATAAACGTGAATATGAGAGAATATTCATATCAGCCCATGAAGATAAAGATTTGATAAGGTTAAAAGATGAGATTGTCAAAGTCATAAAAGAAGATTATACAAGGGTAAAGATGCACATATCTTTTAGTGATGGAGCAGTTCTTGATTATATGATGACAAATTACGATATATTAGAAACTGAATATGACAGCGATGGAACTAATATTACTTTTGAAATAAATAAGGAAGATTATGCCAAATTCAACAAATATATCATCAGGTGATTATAAAACAATAGAAGGAGTCAAGACTTCAGAATTTGAAGTTGAAAAGTCAGTATTTATTACAAGGGCCAAGCATGTAGAAAGTGAAGAAGAAGCCTTAGCTTTTATAGAGGAAGTAAGAGGAGACCACAAGGATGCAACCCACAATTGTACAGCTTATATAATAAATACCACTCCAGAAATTAAAAGATATAACGATGATGGCGAGCCCCAAGGCTCAGCCGGCCTTCCCATGCTATCAGTCCTTGAAAAGGAAGAAGCCACAAATGTTTGCGTAGTTGTAACTAGGTATTTTGGGGGCAAGCTTCTAGGTAAGGGAGGACTTGTAAGAGCTTATACAAAAGGGGTAGCTGATACAATTGGTCCAAATCTTATTTACAAAAGAGATTATTTTGTAGTAGAATTAATTTTGTCATATAATCTATTAGGTCAGATAGAAAATTATATAAACGAAGAAAAATATCAAGTAATCGACAAGGCTTACACAGATATAGTAAAGTTTGAAATCTATGTAAGACATGATAAGTACGAAAAGTTTGAAAAAGATCTAATAAATTTGACAAGCGCTAATATAGAAATTAATAAAATAAAAGAGCTAATGCTCTATGAGAAAGGAAGGATTTAATGTCAGGACATAATAAGTGGAGTAAGATAAAAAATAAAAAAGGTAGTGAAGATGCAAAAAGAGGTAAGATTTTTACCAAACACGCTAGAAATATAACAGTAGCAGCTAGAGAAGGCGGACTAGATCCAGAATATAACGCAAGTCTTAAGACAGCTATCGAAATGGCAAAGGCAGATAACATGCCAAATGATAATATAGAAAGGGCCATAAAAAAAGCTAGTGGTGAAGCAGGCGGAGAAAACTATGAAAGATTAGTTTATGAAGGATATGGTCCAGGCGGAGTTGCCTTTATAGTAGATTGCCTAACAGACAATAAAAATAGGACAGCACCAGATGTTCGTCATATCTTTGATAAATTTGGCGGAAATCTTGGAACAGATGGATCTGTAATGTTCTTATTTGAAAGAAAGGGAGAGATAATCGTAGATGGAGAGGGTAAAGACTTTGACCAATTTATGATGGATGCCCTAGAAGCAGGTGCTAGTGATGTTGATGATTTAGATGGTTTTTATGAAGCACTCACAGAAGTAAGCGACTTCAATGATTCAGTAGAAGGCCTAAAGAAAATGGGCTATGAGATAGAAAGAGCAAATATTTCATATATAGCTAACAATATCGAAGTAGATGCTTCTCATCATGAAAAGCTAAACAAATTGATAGATGCCTTAGAAGATCATGACGACATCCAAGAAGTATATCACAATTGGGATATGCCAAGCGAGGAATAAGATGGAATTTAATATAGACAGGGTAGCCTTTTCTATTTTTGGCCTAGACATATATTGGTATGCCATAATAATAATTGGAGGAATATTAATTTCCTCCCAATTTGCCAAGAAAGAATTTGTAAGAAGAGGTTTTGAAGAAGACTTTATTTACGATATACTTTTTGTAATCCTCCCAATAGGAATTATTGGAGCAAGGCTTTGGTATGTAGCTTTTGAATGGGATTTTTATGGAGCAAACCCAAGCCAGATACTAAACTTCAGGGCAGGAGGTCTTGCCATCCACGGCGGAATATTTGCAGGACTTATAGCCTTATGGATATATGCTAAGCATAAAAATATTCCAATATTAGATCTTACAGATGTTATGGTTCCATCCCTTATTCTTGCCCAAGCTATAGGCAGGTGGGGAAATTTTGCAAATTCCGAAGCTCATGGCGGGCCAACAAACTTGCCTTGGGGAATTATAATAGATGGGGTCAAGGTTCATCCGACCTTCCTCTATGAATCAATTGGAGATTTTCTAATATTTCTATTTTTAATTTTTTATAGAAAGAAAAATCCAAGCAAGGGCAAGCAAACAGCCATATATTTTATAGGTTATGGAGTTTTGAGATTTTTTGTAGAAGGTCTTAGAACAGATTCCTTATATGTACTTGGTCTTAGGACTGCTCAGCTAGTCTCAATTGGTTTTGTAATAATAGGAGTTATTTTATTTATATATGCACATAAAAATAATCTCCCACCTTATTTTCAAAAAGCTAAATCTAAAGAGAAAGCTGATAGAATAATCAAATTTAAATAAGTTGGTAAATATTGACCGGTTTTCAAACCGGTCTTTTTTCTTGCTTTTTTCCCTGATATAGGATAAAATGATAGTGAAGTGGAAGATAGTGGTAAAAGGTGGTAAGAAATGTTCCTAGGTGAATATATCCATAAGATGGATTCAAAAAACAGAATAATGATGCCTAGTGAATTTAGACCTTCTCTCGGGGAAGAATTCTATCTTACCAAGGGACCTGAGAACTCCTTAGTAATTTATACAGAAGAAGAATTTCAAAAAAGGTCTCAAAACCTTGACCAGTTAATCTATGAAAATAAGAAAAATCGTGCTATAAAAAGACTATTTTTCTCTTCCACTGTCAAGATGAACCTTGATAAACAAGGAAGGATCTTGATAAATAAGAATCTTAAGGACTATGCTAAGATCTCAGATGAGGCCATAATAATTGGCAATAACAATACCATAGAAATATGGGATAGAAAAGTTTGGGATGAATATATAAACGAAGTCGAGGTGAATTTATCCGACATTATGGATGAATGATATGAAATTTGAACATATACCAGTTCTTGCAAAAGAAACTATAGAAAATTTAAATATTAAACCAGACGGAATTTATGCTGACCTAACCCTAGGAAAGGGAGGTCATTCTAAGATGATCCTTGAAAGACTATCTGAAAAGGGACTTCTTATAGGCATAGACCAAGATGAAACTGCCATTAAAGCTGCCAAAGAAAATTTAAAAGACTACAAAAATACTGTATTTTTTAATACTAACTTTGAAAATATTAAAGAAGTCTTGACTGAGGCGGGTTTTAATAAAATCGATGGTGCTCTGATGGACATTGGCGTCAGCTCGTATCAAATCGACAATCCAGAGCGTGGTTTTTCTTATATGAAAGATGGACCACTTGATATGAGAATGGATAGACAAAATGAGTTAACAGCAGAAAAGATTGTCAATGAATACTCTCAGGATGAACTTACAAAGGTATTTTTTGATTATGGTGAGGAAAGATTCTCTAAATCCATAGCCAGAAATATAGTAAAGTATCGCGCAAATGAAAGAATTAATACCACTTTCAAACTCCGAAATATTGTTATGAAATCTGCGAACTTCAAGAATGAAGTTCATCCTGAAAAGAGGATATTTCAAGCCTTAAGGATTGCAGTCAATAGAGAGTTAGACGTATTAGAAAATACCATTGATGATATTATAGATTTTATAAATAAAGATGGCAGACTAGCTATAATTACTTTCCATTCTTTAGAAGACAGGATAGTTAAAAATAAATTTAAAGACTTGGCGACAGATTGTATCTGTCCGCCAGAGATTCCAGTTTGCGTATGTGATCATAGGGCTAAGGTAAAATTGATAACCAAAAAGCCAATCACAGCAAGCAAGGAAGAGTTAGAAGCTAATTCTAGGAGTAAACCTGCTAAACTTAGAGTATGTCAAAGGATATGATATGGCTGAGCGTATAGAATATAAGATAATAAAAAATAATAATAAAGGAAGAGTTAGACTGAAGGTAAAAGAAAAACCAAAAAGATCTAAGTCTTACAATATCGATTTGCTAAGAAAGAGAGATAGAATGATGAAATTCTGGATAAGTCTCTTTGTTTTTTCTATGCTAATGGCTATGACTACTTTTTTGATAAATAAAAGAATAAATTTGTCAAATGAGAGATTTGAGTATAATAGACTACAGGCAGATATAGTAAGTTATGAGCTTCAAAGAGATAGGCTTAAGACTAGCCTTGATGAAGCCGTTGACTTAAATAGAATTCAAAGATATGCGATAGAAGATTTAGATATGGTATATCAGGATAATAATTAGCTGCTGATAGGAAGTAATATGAATAAGTATTTATTAATTTTATTGGGAATATTTTTAAGTTTGGGCTTGTCATTTTTTATAATTCCAATTCTTAAAAGCAAAAAAATCGGTCAAAATATTAGGGCAGTTGGTCCAAAAAGCCATCTAGCTAAGGCAGGCACACCAACCATGGGTGGAATAATCTTTATAATTTCTGCCTTCATCTTAAGTCTATTTTTCTTAGATAAAAGTATGGAAACTTTAATACTTTTAGTATCCATGGTGGGTTTTGGAGCAGTAGGCTTTATCGATGATTTCAAAAAACTAGTATTAAAACAATCTGAAGGTCTTAAACCAAAAGAAAAATTAGTCCTCCAATTTGGTCTAGCAATTTTGGTAAGTATTTTAGCCTTCATAAATGACAAGGAATCTATAACAAGATTACTCATACCATTTACTAATTTTTACCTACCAGTATCAATAATAGGAATTCCTATTATGGTATTTATAATAGTAGGTACTACAAATGCTACAAACCTAACAGATGGTCTTGATGGCCTCTTGGTAAGTGTATCAATCCCAGTATTTATTGCTCTAAGCATAATTGGAAAGACAACCAATAATGAAACTTTTGCACTAATTATGCTTGGAAGTCTCCTAGGATTTTTGGTATTCAACTTTAATCCTGCAAGTGTATTTATGGGAGATACTGGATCTATGGCAATAGGCGGTGCAATAGTAGCCCTTGCAATAAATCTTAAAATTCCAATTTATTTAGTAATATTTGGTGGAGTTTATATGATGGAAACCCTATCAGTAATAATTCAGGTTTTATCATATAGACACAGGAATAAAAAAAGAGTCTTTCTTATGACTCCTATTCATCATCATTTTGAATTAAAAGGTTACAAAGAATCAAAGATAGTAGCAGCCTTCGCTGTTGTATCTATCGTATTATCATTAATAAGTTTGGTGGCATTAGTATGAGTAAGGTATTAGTATATGGACTTGGTGTAACAGGCATATCATCTGTTAAATGTTTGGATAAAAAAGGATATGAGGTTTACACCTTCGATAAAAATAAAGAAAAAATAGAAGAACTCAAGGGCTATAACTATAGCCCTATTTCTTGCGCTAATTTAGAAGATTATAAGTTTGAATTTGTACTTAAATCACCTGGAATAAAGCCAAATGATGAATATGTAGAGCTTTTAGAAAAGAGAAACGAAATCATCTCAGATATAGAAGCGTCACAAAGGTTATTTCCTGAAAAAGAAAAGATTGCCATCACAGGTACAAATGGCAAAACTTCCACAACATCGATGGTAAACCATATTTTAAATCAGTCAGGTCATAAGGCCTATGCGGTTGGAAATATAGGCGAGGGAATCTTGTGGCAAATGTATAATAATGAGGGAGTCTTTGTTGAAGAATTATCATCATTTCAACTACATGATAGCAAGTTATATCATCCAAAATTTGCAGCAATCCTAAATATTAACGAAGACCATATAGATTGGCATGGTAGTTTTGATGATTATATAAATTCAAAGTTAAAAATATCATCAAATCAAGATCAGTCAGATTTTTTAGTGATAAACAAAGACGATAAGATTTTAAAAGCACATAAGTTAAGCTTTAAGGCAAAAGTTTATGAATTTTCAAGCAGACAAAAGGTGGAAAGAGGTCTTTACCTAAAAGAAAATACAATCTACCTCATAGATGAAAATCATGATGATGAAAGCATTTTAGATGTTAGAGATCTATCTGTAATAGGTAGGCATAACTATGAAAATGCCATGGCAGCTATCCTTTTAACTTATCTATATGGGATAAATCTTGATGATATTATAAAGTCAATTAAGACCTTCAAATCAATTGCTCACAGACTTGAGTTTGTAAAAACAATTGACGGAGTAGATTATTATAATGACTCCAAGGGGACAAATGTCGATAGCTCTGTAAAGGCTATTGAGTCTTTCGATAGACCTATTATTATAATTGCAGGCGGCTATGATAAGCACATCGACTACACTGATTATGTCAAAGCTTTCAAGAAAAATGGCAAACTTATGATAATAATGGGCCAGACAAAGCAAAAGCTAGAAAATATCTGCAAGGACCTAGGAGTTTCTTATATAATGGTAGAAAATATGAAAGAAGCCTTAGATGAAGCTTATAAAGAAGCCCAAAGCGGTGATGTAGTTTTACTATCTCCAGCCTCTGCGTCATGGGATATGTACAAGTCCTATGAACAAAGGGGAGATGACTTTAAAGACCTTGTAAAAAAGTTAGGATAAATATGAAAAGAGCAATAATAACTGGTGGTGGGACAGGTGGTCACATCTATCCTGCCATAGCAATAGGTGATAAGATAAAAGAAGAAAATCCAGGAGTAGAAATACTTTATGTTGGAATAAAAGGCGGCCCAGAAGAAAGGATAGCCAAGAAAAACGGATATAAATTTCATTCTATAGAAGCAATGGGCATACCTAGAAAGATTAATAAAAGATTATTTAAATCACTTTTAGCAAATATTAAAGGATTTGGCCAAGCTAAAAAAATTATAAAGGATTTCAAACCAGAATTAGTTGTAGGAACTGGTGGCTATGTATGTGCACCTATTCTTTACCAGGCTGCAAGAGCTCATATTCCATCAATTGTTCATGAATCAAATTCTTATCCAGGTATGGCAAGTAAATTCCTATCTCAAAGGGTTGATAAGGTATTAATTTCCTACGAGGAAGCAAAAAAGCATTTTAAATATCAAAAAAATATTGTAGTAACAGGCAATCCTGTTAGAAATAATTTCAATCTTACTTATACTGAAGAGGATTTAAAAAGTCTTGGAATAGATGAAGATAAGCCTATTGTATTTTCTTTTGGGGGATCAAATGGATCTTATGCATTAAATCAAGCAGTTTTAGAACTAAGCAAAAAGCTTGATGGAAAATATTACCTCCTCCATCAAACTGGAAATAGGTATTATGATGATTTTGTAAAGAAAGCATCACCAAGCAAATACCTAAAAGTTTTTGAATATATAGATAATATTGATCTTTTTTATGGCCTAGCAGATTTAATAATAGCTTCATCAGGAGCGATGAGTCTTGCAGAAATTTCATCAGTTGGCAAGGCTTCGATATTAATACCTAAGGCATACACTACAGAAAATCATCAAGAGTATAATGCAAGAACTTATATGGACCATGGAGCAAGCCTTATGATTTTAGAAAAAGATTTGAAAGCTGACCTATTAAATGATTCTATATTGAGTATAATAAAAGATAAAGATACTATGCAAAAAATGGGGGAAGAAGCTTATAAACTTGCTGATATGTCCGCAACTGACAAAATTTATAGCGAGATTACTAAGTTAATTGATTAATGACTAATAAAAACGATGATAGAATTATAAAAAAGGGATCAAAAATTTTTAGTAAAAAATATATAGCTAGAAGACCAGGTAAGGAAGAAATTGAAAAGCCTAAAAGTAAGATTTTCTTCTTCCTTATTTTATTGGCATTTTTGCTTGGCATATTTGTAAATCTTTACACGCATCCCTTTATGAAAATACAGGATATATACATAAAAGGTAATGTTATAACTGATGATACAGAGGTAATAAAGAAGCTTAGGTCACCAGTTGGTAAAAATATACTATTATATGATTATAAAAGAAGCGAAAAGGAACTTAAAAAATTAAACTTTGTAAAGACAGCAAGAGTTAGGAAGGTTTTTCCTAAGATTTTATCAGTAGAAATTGGGGAAGACTTCCCACTTTATAAGATAAAAAATAAGGATCTTTATGTATCAAATAATGGACTTATAACAGCTGATGTGGATAAGATAAATACCGAAAGGCTTATCGAAATAGATATAAACTCTTATAATAAAGAATTGGGTGAAAATTTTACCTCTTCTGAAACTACAATGAATTTTATTAAGGCTATAAGCACATCTCCTATTATAGGTAGGGTAAGTAAGTTAAATTTGGAAAATAAGCTTGATATTGGTATAATGGTAGAAGATATTGAAGTTAAGTTTGGTGATTTAAATAATGTTGATTACAAGATTAAATTACTAAATAAAGTTTTAGCCGATATAAAAAACAAGGGCAAAAAAGTAGAAAGTATTAACTTAAACAACGGCGATAAGCCAGAAGTTGTGGTAGATTAATCTTTTAGCTAAATCTAAAAATAGAAAACGACGGGGGAATTTATGGCAAACATTAATTATGATATGGAAAACAATTCTTTAGCTAAGATAAAAGTTATTGGTGTTGGTGGTGGTGGAAATAACGCCATCAGCAGGATGAGAGATAACGGCCTATCTGGTGTAGAGTTTATGGCACTTAATACTGACCTTCAAGCTCTACAAGGTTCAAACGCTGATATTAGACTTCAAATAGGTGAAAAGCTTACAAGAGGTCTTGGAGCAGGAGCTAACCCACAAGTAGGTGAAAAGGCAGCAGAAGAATCTAAAAGTGAAATAGAAGAAGCTATAAAAGGCGCAGATATGGTATTTATCACAGCTGGAATGGGCGGTGGTACAGGTACAGGTGCAGCTCCAGTTGTAGCACAAGTAGCAAAAGAAATGGGAATCCTAACAGTAGGTGTAGTTACAAAACCATTCTCATTTGAAGGTAGAAAAAGAGCTAATCAAGCAGAATCAGGTATTGAAAAATTAAAAGAAAATGTAGATACCCTAATAACAATACCAAACGATAAACTACTCCAAATTGTTGAAAAAAGAACATCAATGGTAGAAGCCTTCCAAATGGCAGACCAAGTACTTATGGACGCTGTAAGTGGTATATCTGAACTGATAGCAGTACCAAACGTAATTAACCTAGATTTTGCTGATGTTAAATCAATCATGGCAGATCAAGGAATGGCACACATGGGTATTGGTAGAGCAAGCGGAGAAAATAGAGCAGTTGATGCTGCGAAAGCTGCTGTTAACTCACCACTTCTTGAAACAAGCATAGAAGGAGCTAATGCAGTACTATTAAACGTTACAGCTGCAGAAGTAGGCTTAATGGAAGCAAATGAAGCAGCTGAGCTAATCAGAGACCACATAGATTCTGATGCAAACATAATATTTGGTGTTGGTTCTGACGAAACAATGGGTGAAGAAATCAAGATTACAGTAATAGCTACAGGATTTGATAATGCGGGCAGACCTAGAAGAGCAGATAGATCAAATTCGTCTGACGAATTAAGAGCTCCTCAAAGAAACAACGCAAACAACGTCAATAAAAATAGCCAAAGGAGATCATCAAACTTATTTGATGATTTAGAGCTTCCTGACTTCTTAAAATAATATGAGATGTCCCTATTGTGATTCTAAAAATACAAGGGTATTAGATTCTAGATCAACTGATGATGACAGGGCTATTAGACGAAGAAGATTGTGCGAAGATTGTGACAAGAGATTTTCGACCTACGAAAGGTATGAAGATTCCACAATCATGATTATCAAAAAAGACAACACAAGAGAGGCTTTTGACCCAAGAAAGCTAATCTCAGGCATTGTCAAGTCTTGCCAAAAAAGACCTGTCAGCATGGATCAAATAGAAGAAGTAGCTAAAAATATTGAAACCAAAGTTAATCATACTGGCAAAAAAGAAGTAACTTCAACATATATAGGACAGCTTGTCATGGATGAATTAAAAGACTTAGATCCAGTAGCATATGTGAGATTTGCATCTGTTTATAGAGAATTTAAGGATGTCGATTCATTTTATGAGGAGATTATAAATTTAAAAGATGATAAAGGGCTGTTGCAGAATGAATAAATCATCCCGAATCATTAGAGGAACCTCCACGAAAATTTTGCCTCCACGAGCCGGCAGGCTAGGCCAAAAATTTTCTAAGAGAACCCTCTAATGATGGGATGATAGTTATTCATAATTTTGCAACAGCTCTTTTTCTATTAAGGAGGGCAAATGGATTTATTTGAATTAAATAGACAAAGAGAACTTTCAAAAAATGCACCTCTTGCAGATAGGTTAAGGCCAAATTCTCTTGATAAATACATAGGTCAAGAACATTTGGTAGGACATGGTAAGATTATCAGAAGGATGATCAAGGCTGATAGGATTTATTCTTGTATATTTTATGGACCACCTGGAATAGGCAAGACTACTCTTGCAAAAATCATATCAAACACCACAAACATGGCCTTTGAAGAAGTATCTGCTGTAGCTAGTGGCATAGGTGATTTAAAGGAGAAGGTTCAAATTGCAAAGGATAATTTGTCTTATGAAAATAAAAGGACCATACTATTTGTCGATGAGATCCATAGATTTAACAAAAGCCAGCAAGATTACCTTTTGCCTTTTGTAGAAGATTCGACTATAACCCTGATTGGGGCAACTACAGAAAATCCATATTTTGAAGTAAATAAGGCTCTTATTTCAAGGATGTATGTATTTGAGCTTAAAGAATTAAGCGATGATGACCTTAAAAAACTTATAGATCTTGCCCTAAAGGAAGATGAGATATTAAAAAATAAGGACATTAGGTTAAGCGATAATGCTATTTCCACCCTTGTAAGATATTCTAATGGCGATAGCAGGGCCCTATTAAATGCTTTAGAAATCGCCATATTTTCAGAAGATGAAAAAGATGGTAGAATAGATATAGACTCTGCTACTATCGAAAATTCCATAAACAAGAAAATTGCCGTATATGATAAAAATGGCGACAGGCATTATGATACGATTTCTGCCTTTATTAAGTCTATGAGAGGCTCTGATATTGATGCAGCTCTTTACTATCTGGCAAAGATGCTAGAATCTGGCGAAGATATCAAATTCATCGCAAGGAGGATGATAATTTTTGCAGCAGAAGATATTTCAAATGCAAATCCTAATGCCCTAGTCCTAGCTAACGCTTGTTTTGAAGCGATTGATAAGATTGGCATGCCAGAAGCAAGGATTATCCTGGCCCAGACTGTGGTTTATCTAGCAGCAAGCCTAAAGAGTAATTCGACCTACCTTGCAATTGACAAGGCAATAGATTTTGTAAGAAACAATAAAGATAGTACAGTACCAAATAAGTTAAAAGATAGTCACTATGCTGGAAGTAAGAATCTCATAAAGGATGAGTATTTATACCCACATGCTTTTGGTGGCTATGTAAAACAAGATTATCTGCCGGATGATTTTGTTGAAGAAAAATTTTATGAGCCTATTTTAAAAGGCTATGAGAAAGAAATGATCGAAAGATTAAATAAAGTTAAGGAAGGCAATAATGAAGATTAGAGAATTATTAGAGAAAGCGGAAAGTTTAGTTGATAGTGAAGTAGTTATAGAAGGTTGGATTAGAAACTCTAGATTTAGTAAAAACGTGGGTTTTATCGATTTAAATGATGGATCAACCTTTAAAAACCTCCAAGTAGTAGTGGGCAAAGAAATTGAAAATTACGATGAACTTGATAAACAACACCTATCTGCAAGTCTTAAGATAGAAGGTAAGCTTGTTTCAACTGGAAAAGATAACAATCCATATGAAATTCAAGCAGCTAAGGTAACTGTTCTTGGTGAATCTTCAGAGAAATTCCCAATTCAAAAGCAAAGACAAACCTTTGAATTTATGAGAACAATCCCTCACTTAAGACCTAGAACAAATACATATAGAGCTGTATTTAGAACAAGATCAATTTTAGCCTTTGGACTTCATAAATTTTTCCAAGAAAGAAACTTTGTATATGTAAACCCACCAATTATCACATCAAGTGATGCTGAAGGTGCGGGTGAGATGTTTAATGTAACAACGATTGACCCTAATGATCCACCAAGAAGAGAAGATGGAAAAGTCGATTACAACAAAGACTTCTTCAGCAAAAAATCTTACATGACAGTATCAGGCCAGCTTGAGGCTGAAGACTATGCCCTAGCTTTCGGAAATGTTTATACCTTTGGACCTACCTTTAGGGCTGAGGTATCAAATACACCTAGACATGCTGCAGAATTCTGGATGCTTGAGCCTGAAATGGCCTTTGCTGATTATAATGTATGCATGGATACTGCTGAAGATATGATAAAATACGCAATTGACTATTTACTTGAAAATGCAAAAGATGAGATGGAATTTTTCAACAAATGGATTGATAAGGGCCTAATCGAAAGACTAGAAAAACTAAGAAATTCAGAATTTGCAAGAATCACTTATACAAAGGCTATAGAATTATTAAAAGAATCTGGAGAAAAATTCGAATTCCCAGTTGAATGGGGCATGGATCTTCAAACAGAACACGAAAGATACCTATCAGAAAAAATTGTAAATGGTCCAGTATTTGTAACTGATTATCCAAAAGACATTAAGGCCTTCTATATGAAGAGAAATGATGATGGTAAGACAGTAGCAGCCTTTGATATGCTTGTTCCTGGAGTAGGGGAGCTAATCGGTGGTTCTCAAAGAGAAGAAAGATACGATGAGCTTGTAAAATCTATGGAAGATAATGGCTTAAATCCAGAAGAATATCAAAACTACCTAGATCTAAGAAGATTTGGTACAGTAGTTCACTCAGGTTTTGGACTAGGTTTTGAAAGAGCAATGATGTATGTAACAGGCATGAAAAATATCAGAGACGTGATAGCTTATCCAAGATATGTAAACGCGTTTGCTAACAACAACTAGGGGGAACAATGGTAGAATATAATCCAAATGCCATAGAAAAAAAGTGGCAAAAAAAATGGGAAGAAGAAAAAACATTTAAATCAGAAATAGATTCATCAAAGAAGAAATTTTATCCTTTAGTAGAATTTCCATATCCATCTGGACAAGGCCTACACGTAGGCCATCCACGTCCTTATACTGCCCTTGATGTAGTGGCTCGTAAGAGAAGACTAGATGGAGAAAATGTAATGTATCCAATGGGTTGGGATGCTTTTGGCCTACCAGCTGAAAATTACGCTATAGAAAATAAAATCCACCCAGCAATTATTACAGAAAAGAACATAAACCACTTTAGGGACCAAATGAGATCAATTGGCTTCTCATTTGATTGGGACAGGGAAATAAATACAACAGATCCTGATTATTATAAATGGAGCCAGTGGATTTTTATCCAAATGTTTAAAAAAGGCCTAGCTTACAAGTCAGAAACATCTGTAAACTGGTGCCCATCATGCCTAGTTGGCCTTGCCAATGAAGAGGTAGTGGATGGAAAGTGTGAAAGATGTGGAGCTGAGGTAGAGCATAAGCTAAAAAATCAATGGATGCTAAAGATAACTGCCTACGCAGACAGACTCATAGATGACCTAGCTGAAGTTGACTATGAATCAAGAATAAAAGCTAGCCAAATAAATTGGATAGGAAGAAGCCACGGGGCAGATGTTAATTTTAGCCTAAAAGATAGGGATGAAAAGCTTACAGTTTATACTACAAGACCAGACACAATCTTTGGTGTAACCTATATGGTAGTTTCACCAGAACATCCAATCTTAGAAAAATTTAAGGATGATATCAAAAACTACGATGATATCCTTGCTTACAAACATAAGGCAAGCTTAAAATCTGACTTTGAAAGAAGTGAGCTAAATAAGGATAAAACTGGGGTAATGATTGATGGCCTATCAGCAATTAATCCACTAAATAACAAGGAAATTCCAATTTGGGTATCAGATTATGTCCTAATGTCCTACGGTACAGGAGCAATAATGGCAGTACCTGCTCACGATGAGCGTGACTTTGAATTTGCAAAGAAATTTGATATGCCAATAATTCCTGTTTATGATTCAAAAGATGAGCTTCCTGTAACAGATATTGAAAAGGGAACAGCTATAAATTCTGATTTCTTAAATGGCCTATCTGCAACAGAAGCCAAGAAAAAAGCCATTGAATATGTAGAAGAAAATAAACTGGGAGAAGCTAAGACAAACTTTAAGCTTCGTGACTGGGTATTTTCTAGACAAAGATATTGGGGTGAACCAATTCCAATGGTATATTGTGATGAGTGCGGTTGGGTGCCAGTAGATGAAAAAGACCTACCAGTAAGACTCCCTGAGATAGAGTCTTATACACCAACAGCCACAGGTGAATCACCACTAGCTAAGATAGATGATTTTGTAAATACTACCTGTCCGCATTGTGGAAAACCAGCAAGACGTGAAACAGATACCATGCCTCAATGGGCAGGATCAAGCTGGTATTATCTTAGATATGCAGATCCACACAACCACGAAGAAATAGCAAGCAAAGAAGCTCTTGATTATTACACACCAGTTGATTGGTACAACGGAGGAATGGAACATACCACCCTTCACCTTCTTTACTCAAGATTCTGGCACAAATTCCTTTATGATATAGGTGTAGTGCCAACAAAAGAACCATACAAAAAGAGAACAAGCCATGGAATGATCTTAGGATATGATGGCCAAAAAATGAGTAAATCAAGAGGAAATGTTGTAAATCCTGATGATATAATAAGAGATTTTGGTGCAGATACCCTAAGAACCTACGAAATGTTCATGGGAGATTTCTCATCAGTAGCCAAGTGGTCAGATGAGGGAGTTAAGGGATGTAGAAAATACTTAGAAAGAGTCTTTAACTTAATCGACCTTGTAGAAGATGGGGATGACTATAGCAAAGAGCTTGAAGTATCAATTAACCAAACTATCAAAAAAGTAAGTGATGATTTTGAAAATCTTAAGTTCAATACAGCCATAGCCGCCCTAATGAGTCTATTAAATGAAATGAGAGCTCTTGGTAAAATCACCAAGGCTGACTTTAAAACCTATATAACCCTACTAAATCCAGTAGCTCCTCACCTTACAGAGGAATTATGGCAAATGGCAGGCTTTGATGGAGAACTTAACCAAACAAGCTGGCCAAAATATGACGAATCTAAGCTAAGCTTTGATACAATCGACCTACCAGTCCAAGTAAATGGCAAGGTAAGAGGAAAGATAACAATAAGTAAAACAGCAAGTAAGGAAGAAGCTCTAGACTTAGCATCTAAAGAAAATAATGTAAATTCTTATATAGAAGGCAAGGAATTTAGAAAAGTAATCTATGTTCCAGGCAAAATTCTAAATCTAGTAGTTTAAAAAATATTTAAAAAGAGAAAATCTTCGGGTTTTCTCTTTTTTGATGATACGCTGAAATTTTATTATTAAGGAATTCTTAAAAATTATAACTTTTTTTAAAGTCATAATTGTGTTATTATATAAGAAGAACTTGACAGTTAAAAAGCATTAATGTATGATATCACTACATACATCATACAGTAGAGGCGAAAATGAAATCTTTTATCAAAAAAAATTTATTCAATATAATATCAATAATCCTATTAATAATAGCCTTAATACTTGCTTTTATAGTTTATAAGAAGGGCTACTTTAACTCTCTAGAAAGCTTCAGAGAACTGATTTTATCTAAGGGAGCCTGGGGTCCAGCTGTATTTATGATTATTCAGATAATACAGATAGTAATCCCGATAATACCAGGAGGCCTTACCTGTGTAGCAGGAGTAGTTATATTTGGGGCCTTTTGGGGCTTTGTTTATAATTATATCTCAATTTGTGCTGGTTCAATACTTGTGTTTTTTATTTCCAGAACCTTTGGTAGATCCATAGTAATAAGGATTTTTGGAGAAGATACATATAATAAACACAAGGATAAGCTAAAAGAGAAGACCTATGACAGATTTTTCGCCCTTGCTATATTTTTACCTGTAGCTCCTGATGATTTTTTGTGTTACCTAACTGGCCTAACTGATATAAGTGTAAAAAAATATATAGCCATAATCTTATTGTGTAAGCCAGCTAGCATCTTGGCCTATTCCATGGGATGGGCTCTTGGTTTAGACTTTGTGATGAAAAGTATAAGATAGGAGATAATATGAATTTTGAATCCTTGCCTATATTTTTAGTACCAGCTTATTTGGTATTTGTAGGTTATATTTCAAATATGATAAAGAACAAAGAAATAGATAAAAAATATGGTTATAGGAGCGATTTATCAATGAAAAATAAGCAGAATTGGTATTTTGCCAATGATTTTATGGCCAAAGGTGCCTTTAGCCTAGCTATAGTTTTTATCATCCTTGGCCTAATCTTAAATAAATTTGTTAAAATGTATACCTATAGAAAGATCATCCTAGTAATTATAGAATTTATGGCCTATGTAATTCTTGGAATTATTTTAGAGTCCAGGCTTAAAAGGGTTCACAAGAAGTAGTTTTATTAAGTTTTTTCTTATAAGCTTTGGGTAAATATATATTAAGTAAGACGTTAATGTATATAGAAAGGATTTTTATGAGAAAAGAAATAGTAAGAGAATGGGATTTTGAACTTTATTTTAAACCTGATTGCCCTTATTGCTTAAAAGTTTTAAATTATTTTAGAGACAATGATATAATCAAGTTTCCATCATATAATACAGAAGATGTAAACTGCGGTTATGAAAACCAAGATAAGTTAATCGAAGTAGGTGGAAAAGTCCAGGTTCCTTGCATGGTCATAGATGGCAAAGCTATGTATGAATCTGATGATATCATAGCCTATGCCAAGGAAAATTTCCTAGAAAAAGCCAAAGAAAATAAGGCTAAAAGAGAAAAAAATAAATAAGAATTTTAAAAGCCCAAATTTTGACTTAAGTCAATCTATATATTAGATTAGCTTCAAAAAAACTTGGGCTTTTCTTATTTTATTTTTTAGCTTCTTCAACTTTTACTTTTTTACCTGATATTTTTTTGTTATTTAATCCTTTAATAGCCTTATCTATTAAGTCTTTATCTATATCTACAAAGCTGTAAGATTTTTGAATTCTAATTTGGCCAATTTGATCATTTGGAATATGTCCAAGTCGGTTTAGGGCCTTAACAATTTTATTTGCATTGAAATTATCAAGTTTTCCCCTGTTTATAAATAAGGTTGCCATATTTTCATCATTATATTTTGGATGGGCCTTCTTACTCTTAGCTTGCTTATTAGATTTTTTTGCCTTGTTATTATCGATACCATCAATTTTTTCGTGATGATTTCTGGTTGATTTTCCAAGCTTTTCGCTTAGAAGGACCTGGGCAATGATGAAGGGATCGTAACCTTTTTCCATAAGAGCTATTAAGATAGCTTGTTCCTTGTCTGACTTAGAATAATTTTCTAGCTTAGAGCTAATTTCCTCAATAATATTTTCTTCTTGACTTTTACCCATCTCAGCTAGGCTTGGGATTTCCATTTCCTCTATATGGGCCTTGGTATATTTTTCTATAGCCTTTAGTCTTTGCCTGTCCTTACCTGCTATAAAGGAGTAGCTAACACCACTTTTACCAGCCCTGGCAGTCCTTCCTATCCTGTGAACGTAGTATTCATCTAGTTGGGGTAGGTCATAGTTAAATACTATATCTACATTATCTACATCTAGGCCACGGGCAGCTACATCAGTTGCAACCAGGATATGGATAGTATTGTTCCTAAACTTTTTCATCACCTGGTCTCTTTGGCCTTGTTTTAGATCCCCATGGAGGCCATCTACAAGATAAGATTTTTTGCTTAGATTTTCTACAAGTCTATCGACTTTTCTTTTTGTATTACAAAATACTATGGCAAGTTGGGGCTTATTTATCTCAAGTAGCCTGGTTAGGGTCTCTTCCTTATCAGCTTCCTTCATAGGGATAGAAAATTGGTCAATTCTATCAACAGTTAGTTCTTCAGCTTTTATCTTGATAGAAACAGGATTATTTTGATAGATTTTAGAAAATTCTGTTATTTCCTTACCCATGGTGGCAGAAAAAAAGCAAGTTTGTCTTTCTTCACTTGTCGCATCAAGTATAAATTTCATATCATCCCTAAAGCCCATATCAAACATCTCGTCTGCTTCATCTAGGACTACTATATCTAGCTTATCTAGTTTAAGAACCTTTCTTTTCATCAGGTCTATTAGCCTACCAGGTGTACCGACCACGATTTCTACACCCTTCTTAAGAGCTTTTATTTGTCTTACGATTTGGGTGCCGCCATAGACAGATAAGATTTTGATATCCTTCTTATATTTAGCTAATTTTTCAATTTCTTTTGTTACTTGCATACATAATTCCCTAGTTGGGCATAGGATAAGGGCTTGTGTTATTCCGTTTGTCTCTACTTTTTCAACAATAGGGATAGCAAATGCTGCAGTTTTGCCTGTACCTGTTTGAGCTTGGCCAATCAAATCTCTACCTTCAAGGAGGACAGGGATGGTTTGTTCTTGTATTGGTGATGGACTTTCAAATCCCATGTCTGCTAATGCTTTTAGTGTTTCTTCTGATATTTTTAATTCTTTAAATTCCATTAATTGTTTATTTTTCCTTTTCTCTTTGCTAATTAAAAAAGGCAGTCGCCATAAGACAACTGCCAAATACTATATTTATTATACCCTGACTTAATTATTAATCACTCATTTTAAGAAACATTTAGTTTGCCATACAAAATATCAATTAACTCTATTATAAGAAAATGAACTTATTCTTTTACTAAACTTTTAAGAAAAGAATAAAGAAAATAAAAAGCAAGGGCAAGTATTATATGGCCAAGGCCAGCAAAACCTGAAATACTTGCATCAAGAGCAATTTGATTTAGGTCATAAATTTGATAAAAGCCCCTGACAACTAGACTTAAAAGACTTAAGCTAAGGCCTATATTATAGGTGATATAAAATCTTTTTTCTTTCTTAATATCTGAAGAATTAAAGTTTTTAGCAAATAGGGCTAAGATAAGAAAAATTATAAAGCCAAGTACAAGGCTGTGGCCATGGGCAAGGGCAAGGCTTGTCCTGCCTGTAAAGCCTATAAATTTTGTAAACTCCCTATAAAAGGCTCCTATAAATAAGCCAAAAACTCCATAAGTAAAGGCTGTTTTGATATATTTTCTAGTCATTATTTTCTCCTTTCATTGCCAAATAACCAATAAGAATTGTCCATATATAGGTGCAGGTTTTTGGTATCATTAATATGCCGATAAGAGGCATAGTTTTTTCAAATAAGACCACCGGCAAATAGAATCCAAAGCTTAGAACTATGGTTAACCAGAGATTTTTAAAGGCTAGGTCTCCTTCTTCTCTAGATTTCTTATAGAAAATGATTATTATAAGGAGTCCTAAGATAGCAAAGGGGATATTTCTATATATAGCCCAAGCAAATGGTGAATTTGTACTCAAAAACATATTTTCTGGGCATAGGACCAGGCTAATCCTTAATAAGGCTAAGATCCATATTAGTATAGTTAAGCTTTTCCTATCCTTAATCTTGTAGCGCAAACGCCAAATATAGTATAAAATTAGGTAAAATATGGTCATCGTGATAGAAGTAATTAACTTACCAAGACCAAGAGCAAAGGTCCAGTTTTCTAGGACTGTAGTATTTAGGGCTAGGGCTCTGGGAACTAGGTGGAAAGCATCTCCTAGGCCTAAAACAAGGGCCATTAGGCCAAATAAGAAATATTGCCTATCTTTTCCCTCTCTAACCATCCTCATACCAAGGAATGTCACAGTTGTTAGGTAAAAAATATCAAAGAGACTTTCAAATATAGCTTGCATATTATCCTTCTTTCTGAACACTGTTCATTTTTGAGTTTTAGAAAACCCGCACCTTTTGCGGGTCTTTTAATAAATAATTTTTTCAATGACCTTTAAAAATAGGTCCTTATCGTAATTTTTGTCGACAATAAAGCATATGCTTGTGGTAAGGATATATTTTATAAGGTCATCCTTTGAAAAAGTATCGTTAAAAGTAGCTTGCTTAATTTTTTTATCCTCATTAAGAGCACAAATCATTTCTTTTTTGAGCTTTTCAAGATAGACATCCATAGAGCTTTTAGCCCTATCCTTGTTTTTTGACTTGAAAGATAGGGAGTGGATATTAAAAAAATTGGGATACTTTTTAATACCTGAGATAAGATGGTCTAAAACATGGTCTAGATATTTTATAAAATCATCAAAAGCCAGGCTCTTATCATCGATTCTAAATATATCTTCCCAAACACTTTCTATGGTCTCTATCAACAAATCATCCTTCGATGGGAAATAGTTGTAGATTGATCCTACAGCAAGATCGCATCTGCTTGCAAGTTTTCTTATACTAAGGGCATTTAGCCCTTCTTCTGCTACAATTTCTCTTGAAAATATAAGGATTTTTTCTTTAGAAATACTCATTAAAACTCCTCATGAACATTGTTCATTTTCATTATAAGGTCTATTTATCTTTTGTCAAATTATTTCTCAAATCATCATAATATTTTTTTCTATTAGGATTTTCTGGAAACCAGCCCTTAAGTACTCTTTCCTCTTGTTCTGCCACTTCCTTTATTGACCAAAAACAGCAGCAAGCAATGACTCCAGCAAAGATGCTAGGTATTAGGCTCTTAATTAAAATTGAAACAAGAGTAAAGATAAGTCCTGCTAGAAAAAAATATTTATTAACCTTTTTACCAAAATAATATTCTCCCTTTATCACTAGGGGATGAAAAATCCCTATAAGAAAAAATGTCACTAGACCAACTAAAATTCCTTCCATAAATCCTCCTTCTATAATTATCTAATATATAGGCTTATCAGTCAAATAATATTGAAATTGACCTATGTAAAAGAGTTTTTACATAAAAATAAGCCAATGTAAAGTATAATTGATAGACGAAAACAAAAAAATAAACTAAGATATCTTTAGGAGGTAGGGATGAAGATTGGAGAAAAATTAAAACAAGCAAGATTAAATAAAAAAATGACCCAAGAGGAAGTAGCAGACAAACTTTACGTTTCTAGACAATCCATATCAAATTGGGAGAATAACAAAACTTATCCTGATATAGGAAATGTTCTTGCCTTATCCGATTTATATGAGATTAGCTTGGATGAACTTTTGAAAGGAAGCGATAATTTTATGAAACATTTGGAAGAATCAACAGATATAGTAAGATCAAACAAAAAACTCATATTTTATATAATTATGGGCCTGGTCGCAATGGTTGTTATGGCAATCTTTACAGAATTTTTACCGGAAAAAGTAGTTTTAATTGCTATATTTACTCTGGCAGTAATAGTAACAGGCTTAGTTTATAGTGAGATTATTAAAAGATTTTAGGAGATGGAAATGGATATAAAATTAATAATAATGGTTATAAGTGGGGCAGTCTTTGTGGTTGGTGGTTTTATCCTCCAATACAATATCTACAAAATGACTCAAATTGATGCAAAAGCGAGAGGACTTAAACATCCTAGATTATTGGGTGTCTTAAATATTTCAGGAAACAACGGCAATGCCTTTTTGCTAGCATATTTAATAGGCAGGAAAAAATACCCAATACAAAATATTTCTAGCAAAGATTTGGCAGTTCTTCAATCCTATAAGAAAAAATCTCTCCTTGCCTTATCAATGAATCTTATAGCATCCTTGGTTTTTGTAATAGCCTTTATATACTATAAGGGTATGACATTTTAAAGACCTAAAAAGCTTAGGCTATTTTACGCCTAAGCTTTTTTTATATATATAACTCTGCTTGAGTTGTAAACATTTCCTTATAAAGCCCATCTTCTTTCATGAGTTGATCATGAGTGCCATTTTCTGTGATCTTTCCTTTATCACACACTATAATCCTGTCTGCATATTTGGTAGATGATAGCCTGTGGGAGATGAAAAGCGATGTTTGGCCCTTGGAAATTTTTAGCATATTTTCAAAAATTTCCTGTTCGCTCCTTGGATCTAGAGCACTGGTTGGCTCATCCATTATGAAAAATTTCCCTTGGTGGAAGATTGAACGGGCGAGGGCAAGCTTTTGACCGATTCCTCCAGATGGCTCTACTGACTTGTCTGAGAATAAATAGGTGAGGAAGGTATCTTCTTTTTCTACTTGTTTAGATATCCAATCAGATAAATTTAGAAGGTCAAAGGCCTTATCCATATTTTCATACTCAAGATCTGTAATATCTTCCTTCAATTTACTTGTGATATTTTCGCTAATCCTAAATGGAAATAGCCTAAAGTCTTGGAAGGTAGGGGATAGGATCTCATAGTATTTTTTGGTCGATATCTTACTTATATCAATATCATTTAGGTAGATAGTGCCTCCCGTTGGTTCGTAAAACTTACACAATAGTTTTACTATAGTAGATTTACCAGCTCCATTTTTGCCCACAAGGGCAAGAGTTTCGCCATTTTTTATTTCAAAAGAACAGTCTTTTAGGACATAATCTTCACTTGCTGGATACTTAAAGGATACATTGTCAAATCTAATCCTAATCTCATTTGTATCAAAATCGGTGATTTCTCCCTTATCAAGAAGCCCTTCTTCCATTTCAAGGAAGTTAAAAAATACTTCTAATTGAGCATTTACAGAAATAACCTTGGCGTAGTTTTGCTGGATAAGGTTGGTTGCGTTTATCACCTGTATTAGGGAGTTGAAATACATGGTGAAGTTTGCAAGGCTAATTGTCTTATCGATTAATTTATAGGTAAGATAAATTAAAGTTAAGATAATTGACCCATTGGCACTTACATTCATGATACCAGTGTAGATGCCATTTTTGTTGAAGTATTCTGTTGAAGAATCAATCATCTCTTGCTGGTAGAAGTCTGCTTTTTCTAGGACTAAATCTTGGCTTTCATAGATTTCTATATCCTTAAAATACCTAAGATCTGCCGCAAAATTTGCAAAAAATCTATATGTCCTTAAATCTGAAATATTATTTTCCTGGTATTTTAGTTCATTTTCCTTAATTAGACTTACTATTTTTTTGTTTATCAAAACTAATAAAATTAGCAAGATGATTATTGCAGGATTTAGCTTTACAAGTATTCCTAAAGCTAAGATTCCAGTTATAGCAGCTGATATTACCAAGATTATTATGTCATAGAGGGTGTACATTTCCCAAACCGCATAGTGGGCTTGTTCCATCATATCCTGGATTTCCTTACTGTCAGACTTTTCTATGGGTAGCCTTAGGGACTTTTGTGCAATCTTAAAGGTAAGTTTATCTGACATATCTTCAAAGGTGAGAGTTAGATAATTGTTTAGCCATCTATGGGTTACTTCTTTGATAAAACCTAGGCCTATAACCAAGAGTCCAAGACCTAGGCAGTAGGAAATTCTTTTTTGTCCCATAAGCTCATCAATAATTAGTTTTGGAGCAAAAATATTTATAAGCGGCAAAAATCCCAGAACAAGGTTTGTAATAATTACCCTAAGAGTAAATCCTGGCTGGTAGGTATCTATTAATCTAAAGAGTTTTCTAATATTTTTCATAGGACCTCCTTGTAATTTTTTGCTTGGAGACTATAGAGGTCTTTATAATCTTCACATGTCTTCATCAGCTCATCATGAGTCCCGTTTGCAAGTATTTCGCCATCTTTAAGATAAATTATCCTGTCACAAAACTTAGTTGATGCCAGCCTGTGGGAGATGAAAATCGAAGACTTATCTTTTGTCAGATCATCATAGAGCATATAAAGCTCTCTTTCGTTTAGGGCATCAAGCTGGGCTGTTGGCTCATCTAGGATTAAAAGCTTGGCCCTAGACTTAGCTATGGCTCTGGATAAAAATAGCCTTTGCTTTTGTCCACCAGATAAATCAACCCCATCATTGTCTAAAATTCTAAGTAGGGTCTGGTCGTCTTTTTTCTCATACTTATTAATGATTTCATCTAGGTGGGTCATTTTGTAAATATCATCTATATTTTTATCCTTAGTTGACATAAGGATATTTTCCTTAAAGGAAAATGGCAAAAGATTTGAATCTTGGAAAACAGCTGAAATTAGCTTTTTATAGTCTATATGAGAATTTTTTACATCTTCTCCATTTATTAAAATAGTGCCTTCTGTTGGTTCGTACAGACCTGCAAGAAGTAAGGCAAGGGTTGACTTACCAGCACCATTTTCTCCTACAAGAGCGATAGTTTCAGAGTCTTTTATCCTTAGATTAATATTTTCTAATACATAAGAATCAGTACCTGGATATTTAAAAGAAACATTGTCAAGGACTATTTCCATTTGGTCTGGATAAAGTTCTTGTTTTTCATCCTTATAGACATCTGTAATCTTAAAAAATGGCTTAAACATGGTAAAGTTTCTTCGAATATCAGAAAAAACCCACATAGTTTGATGGTTAAAAGCAATAAAGGCAAATATCGCTGTAAAATATACATAGAAATTCGCTATAGAAATCTTTCCTCCAATAAGACCTGTCATTAGCCAATAGATTATAAGTCCGTCCCTGATTAGGTTAAATACATTTGCCAGGGTGAAAATTCTTAGAGTCTTTGTGTTGACATCTCCTAGGCGGATTATCCTGTCCCTATTGGTTTTGCCATAATAGGATTTAAAAATCCTGACTGTGTCAAAGATTAAAATATCCTGCTTGGATAGGGGAGATTTCATTTCGTTATTAAGCTTAGAAAACTTATCCCAGTTTGGACTCATTTCTTCCCAGTACTTGTCATATGACTTAGGGACTTGGTTTAAAAGCAACCATGAAATTATGGTTAGGATTATTGTTGTGGCTAGAACCCAAAGGTCCATAGAAGCAAAAATCCACAAAAATCCTCCAATCGAAATAAGAAGGGCAAAGATTTCTGGCAAATCCATCATAATGCCACCAACACCGCCCCAAGGTGATTCTACTGCCTTCATGGCATCACTTATTTTCTCTGATTCTGATTTTTCTTTTTTAAGAGCGTAGGGTAGGTAGAGCGAATACTCTGTAATCATATTCATTAGCTTATAGCGGACGTGGTTCATCCTCATCCTGTAATTGCCCATAACAAAGGCATCAAAAAAGCTAATTAATGAAGAAATAAAAAATAAGCCTATAAAAAATACTGGAAAAACTTTAGGATTTTCCTGGTAGTTTTTTAGGATATAGGCAGGGGAAATAATCCATAAGAAGGGTTTAATCCCTACAAATAGACCATAAAGTGTGATTAGTAAAAACATGATTGGCTCCAAATGAGCCATCTTTTTAATCAAAAATTTAAATTCTTTCATAGTGCCGAAATTTCGGCATCCTCCTTGTTTTTTCTTATGTAAGTCAAGGAGCTATCCTTACTTACTAGTTACTTGCTTCTTTTCCTTTTCTTAATTTTGTCATTTTTCTATTCTCCTTTCTATAAATTTATAATAATTTACCTTACTACAGTACTTTTGTCAATATCTTATCTACCAGCCATAAAGCTTATGATAGTATTTTTCCCATCCTTGTGTACATCTAAGACCTTAAATTTTATAATCTTATAGGTGTTGTTAAAGCAAATATTAGAATTAATTACAGTTCCAAGTCCTGTAACTTCAGTTATTCCAGCCTGAGAATTGATAGGTAGGCTTGAGTCAATAGCATAGTTTATCATCTCATCAAAAAGCTCTGGGTCAATATCATCTCTATAATTAATAAGGCTTATGTAGGCCTCATCTTCATTTAGAAATAAATTTGTCTTAATCTTGCCATAAAATCCTTCAAGGAAAATTTGAAAGAGGATATAGGCTGTGTTGTAGGATAGGTTTCTGTATCTTAGATTCTTATCTACTTCAAGGACCACTTCTTCTTCACTTATCTTTCCATCTACAGAAATTAAGAGCTTGCCTCTATTTTCCTTTACCTCTATAATTTCCTTATCATCTAGGCTCTTATAATCATTTATTAATTCGTTATCATCAGCCATAAAGATATTTTTATCGACTATAACTTGGCTTATGTTATTTTTAAATCTCTTATCGAGGACTTTTGCCTTGATATTTAATATTTCAGGATAATTTTCATATATTTTCATAGGTCACCTCTAAATCTATTATAACATATGATATAATTAAATAGAGGTTTTTATGAAAAAAAATTTATCTTTAATCCTCCTAGGCCTAATTATGGGCATAGTGGGTTTTATAAATTTTGAAAATCTAAATATATTTAACCTAGGACTTGTAAGCCTAAGCCTTGCCTTTGTCCTTTATAGGAAAAATAGGGATTTTTCTCTAGTAGTTCTTGCAATTTTCTTGGGCTTTACTTTAAGCTTTATTAGGCTTTCTTCCTTTAATTTGCATGAAAGTGATATGGAAAATGTCCAGGTTAAGATTTTGGAAAAAAGAAAGTCAAATGACTCCTACAGGTATACAGTCCACATAAAAAATAAGGACTATGACCAAAAGGCCTTTATCTTTGATGAGGGAGATTTTGATATAGGAGATGTAATGGATCTTGAGGGCGAACTTAGGCTTATCAATAGGAATACCAACCCGAATTTATTTAATTTTAGGTCTTATGCTATTTCAAAAAATGTAAGCCTTGAATTTAAGCCTAAAAATCTCCATCAAGAGATTCTTAGAAGTCAGTCTAAAAATATATTTCTAAAGATAAGAAAGGGATTTTTTTCTTACATAAACAGGATTTTTTCTAATAACTTATCCAAGAAATCATCAGATTTTGTAATTTCACTTTTGTTAACAGATAATCTGATTGACAGGGAAAGCCTTGGCAAGATGGGCCTTGCCCATATTTTGGCAGTTTCAGGTCTTCACATGGATATGCTAATGACATTTTTATCCTTTGTTGGCCTTAAGCTAAAAATTCCTTATAAGTACACCAGGATAGCAGGTCTTATCCTAGTTGGACTTTATGCCTATATAATCGGTTTTCCCTATTCTGTCCAAAGGGTCCTTATAATAAATTTGATAGGCTTTGTGGGATTTTTGTCTAGAAAACCAATAGATAGGGTCAAATCATTAATAATTGCAGCCTTAATTATTTTGCTGATAAATCCTTTTGCTATTTTATCATCGGGCTTTATCCTATCCTTTGTAGCATGTCTTGCAATTTATAGGATTTACCCACGCTTTAAAAAGCTCTTTAAAGAAGGATTTATAAGAGATTCCTTTGCCTTTACAAGTGCTATCCAGCTTTCCACCTTGCCCTTTGTTGCCTATTATTTTAGGTATTATAATCTCTTATCCATACCAGCAAACTTTTTAATTGTACCAATATTTGAAATAGCCATATATTTGATGTTTTTTATTATCTTTACCTATCCGATTTTAGGAAGACTTCTTAAATTAGCCTTCCTTGGCCTGGATTTACTGGTAAATTCCATGCTTGATATGACAAGCTTTTTAGGTTCTATTTCATTTTTAAGCCTAGATTTTGTGGCAGAAAATATTTTGGTATCCATATTTTTATTTATACTAATTTATATATTTGCCAATGTAAAGGTAAAGAAGAACTTTGGTAAATTCCTAGGACTTTCCCTTGCTATAACTTCCATGTCGCTAGTCATGGATTTTATAAATAAAGACATAACTTATCAGATGATCGACATAGGCCAGGGCGATGCCTTTTTGATAGATGATAGGGGCAAATATTATATGATTGATGTAGGAGGACCTAAGTATAAGGACTATGATTCTGGAGAGAGAATCCTTGTGCCATATCTCAAAAGCATTGGGGTTAAGGAAATTGAGGGAGTCTTTATAAGCCATGAAGATAAGGACCATGCTGGTAACCTCAATTACTTGCTAGAAAATCTTAGGGTTAAAAATATAATAGTTGATAAGTCTCTATCAAAAGAATTTAAGGATAAATACCAGGCGAAGATAATAAATATAGGCGATGAAGTTAAGCTTTCTGATGGTTTTATCAGATGTATTTATGATGGGGAAAATAATGAAAATGAAAATGATAAGTCAATGGGACTATTGATAAATATAAAGGGTAAGACAATCCTAAGCCTAGGAGACCTATCAGCTGAATTTGAAAATAAATTAGACCAGAGGGCTGATATATTAAAGCTATCCCACCACGGGTCAAGGTCATCTTCAAGTAAGGAATTTATCGATAGGGTAGATCCAGATATTGCCCTAATATCAGCAGGAAGAAATAACACCTACGGCCACCCAAATAGGGAAGTTTTACATAATATTAGGGGAATAAAAACTTACAACACCCAAAGCGATGGCCTAGTTAAAATTAGGGTTAAAAATAAGGAAATTAAAGTAGAAAAATATTTGAAAGGAGGGTTTTTTAGATGAAATATGTAGATTTTTTTAAAAGTCTAAGTGGTAATCAAACTAGCGGAGTTTATTTATTTGATTCTGAGGAAGAATACCTCAATACCACCCTGATAGAAGAGGCAGAGAGAAAAATAAATATAAAAGACTTTAACCTAATCAGGATAAAGGGCGAAACAGACTACGAAAGTCTCAAAAATTCCTACGAAACCTATCCTGTCATGGAAGATAAGAAGATAATAATCTGGCAGAATATAGACCTAAGTAAAGATAAGGTCGCTTCTTACAAAGAAGTCTTAGATGAGCTAAGCAAAGATTTGGCAGATTTCCCAGCCTATGCTACTCTTATGATATTTTCAGATAATAAGCCGTTTAAGGGCAAGTTTTACAAGGAAGTTAAAAAGCAGGGAAATATCGTAGAAATCGAAAGGCTAAATAATAGGGAGCTGAGGTCCTTTATTGGCAAGAGATTCTTAAGCAAAAATAAGAAAATTTCAAACCAATTTATTGGAGAAATAGTAGACAGGTTTTCCTATCTTTCCTACAATAGCGAAGTAGACTTATATGAAATAGTAAACTCAGTAGATAAAATTATATCAAATTCAAATAATGAAGTCATCACAAGAGAGGATATAGAAGACCAACTAGATCAAGTCCTTAACCTATCCATATTTAACCTAACAGATGCCCTTTCCAAAAAAGACACAAAAACAGCCATGAAGACCTTCTTATCCATGGCAAAATCAGGAGAAGACCTTTTTATGGTCTACCATATGATAATAAGGCAAATAAGGATTTTAACAACCATAAAAAGCCTAAGTCAAGCATCCTACAACGACTCCTTTATGATGAAAACAGCAAAGATAGGAAGCTTTGAACTAAAAAAAGCCAAGGATTTTATAAGAAATTTCAGCCTTGATGAATTAATCGATATAAATGAAAGGTTATTTGATATGGAAAAAAGAAGCAAGTCAGAAAATTTTGATATGAGAGATGAGCTCTTGAAGTTGATTGCCTTTGTGGGGATTTAGGTATTTAATTGAATATGATTGGATTAAAAAAGAACGTTGCTATTAAGACGTTCTTTTTAGTTTATTATAAGATTTTTATCGATTTCTATTTCTGATTCTCATTCGATAAATTGTGAAATTGCAAAAAAATTGCTTGCAAAGGTGTGTCTTTATCCTATGCGACTCGAGAAATTAAACGCTCCTGTTCGTCGCGTTGAATTTCTCTCCCTGCATAAAGTTTTTCTAGCAATGGGGTATCTTTATCCTATGCGACTACAAAAAAAGAACGCTCCTATTCGTCGCGTCCTTTTTTCTTCGCTGCATAAGGTTTTTCATCAATTTTCCTGCGCACTTCGTGCTTGTAAAATCGTGAAAACCGTAAAAATTTTGCTCGCAGGTCATGTCTTTATCCTATGCGACTACAAAAAAAGAACGCTCCTATTCGTCGCGTCCTTTTTTCTTCGCTGCATAAGGTTTTTCATCAATTTTCCTGCGCACTTTGTGCTTGCAAAATTGTGAAAACCGCAAAATATTGCTAGCAATATTTGTGCTCTACTATTTGCGAATCGGAAAGCTCAACGCTCCTATTCGTCTCGTCGTTCTTTCCTCCCTGCATAATGTTTTTCATCAATTTATCTTCACAACTTTGTTGTTCGATAAATTGTGAAAACCGTAAAAATTTTGCTCGCAAAATTTTTACTACATTTAAAATGAGTGATTATCAGTAGTCATATGTCGGGATCCATTACTGATTATCACTCATTTTCTTATGCGTTTGCTGCGTTTAATTTTTTAGCTAATCTTGATGTTACAGATGCAACTCTGTTTTTATGGATTACATTTTTGCTTTCTGCTTGTTTTAGCTTTTTGTCAACTAATTTTAGTAATTCTCTAGCTTGGTCTAGTTCATTTGCTTCTATAGCTGCTTCAAACTTTTTGATGTAAGTTTTGATTGCTGATTTTCTTGACTTATTTCTAAGAGTATTTCTTTTAGCGACTTCAATTCTTTTTTGACTTGATTTAATATTTGCCATCTATTTTCACCTCTTCTCTTTTTTTACTTGACTTATGTATTCTACCATAAACTTTCAAAAAGCTCAAGTTTTTATTATATTTTTAAGAATTTTTTGAGAATTGACCCCATATAGTATATAATAATTCAAGGAATGAGAGGTTGTTATGGAAGATAAAAATAAAAAGAAGGATTCCATCTTAAGTGTGATTTGGGATTGGGTTAAAACTATTGCCGTTGCCTTGATCATAACTTTTTTTGTTAAGTTTTTTATTGTTGATGCCACTAGAGTGTCTGGGGATTCGATGTTAAATACACTACATAGTGATGATATGCTTATGGTTAATAAGATTGGAAAATATTTTGGCGACTATAAAAGGGGACAGATTGTTATTATTAATGCCCCAGATTATCCAAATAGATTGTATGTTAAAAGAGTTATAGGCACTCCTGGAGATACTGTCAAACTACAAGATGGCAAGGTCCTCATTAATGGAGATGTACTTGAGGAGAAATATATAGCTAGCGACCATACTCTAGAAGGTCTTGCTGGTAATGAATTTATCTTAGGTAGCAATGAATACTTAGTTTTTGGAGACAATAGGGATAATTCTAATGACTCCAGAAATTTTGGTAAGATATATAAAGAAGATATTGTAGGTCATGCATTTTTGAGGTTCTATCCTTTTGCTGATGCAGGACTTATTGATAATAATCCATATAAATAAGATTAGTAGGAGATATATGACAAAGAGAAAAGAAAATATTAGAAATTTTTCAATAATTGCCCATATTGACCACGGAAAGTCTACCCTTGCAGATAGGCTCATTGAAAAAAGTGAAAATATAAGCCAAAGGGATATCAAAGAGCAGATGCTTGATGATATGGAGCTTGAAAAGGAACGTGGTATTACAATTAAGCTTAAGTCTATTAAGATTCATTACAAGGCTAATGATGGCAATACTTATGACCTTAACCTTATTGATACTCCAGGCCATGTGGACTTTAATTATGAGGTGTCTAGGTCTCTTAAGGCTTGTGAAGGAGCTATTCTTGTTGTTGATGCTAGTCAGGGGGTTGAGGCTCAGACTTTGGCCAATACTTACCTAGCTTTAGAGCAAGATTTGGAAATTCTTCCGGTTTTAAATAAGATTGACCTTCCAAGTGCTAGACCTGATGAGATTAAACTTGAGATAGAAAATCAGATTGGCCTTGATACTGATGGAATTCCAATGATTTCTGCCAAGACTGGCTTAAATATTGAAGATGTTTTAGAAGATATTGTTAAAAACGTACCTGCTCCTGAAGATCATGATGATAAGCCTCTTAAGGCCCTTATTTTTGATTCTTATTATGACTCTTATGTGGGAGTTGTTTGTTATGTAAGAATCTTTGAAGGGGTCGTAAGACCAGGGGATGAGATTGTCATGATGAATACTGGCAAGAAATATGAGGTCAACCAAGTTGGTTATACAACAAGGGGTAGGATTGCTACAAAGGAACTAAGAAGTGGTGATGTTGGCTTTATAGAGGCATCTATTAAGGAAGTTAAGGATGCTAGGGTCGGTGATACTATAACAAGTGTAGCAAATCCAACAGATAAGCCACTTTCTGGCTATAAGGAAGTCCTACCAATGGTTTATTCTGGTATCTATCCAGCTGAAGGCGAATCTTTTGATAAGCTAAGAGATTCTTTAGAAAAGCTTCAGGTTAATGATGCTGCCCTTGTATTTGAGCAGGAAAATTCTCAAGCTCTTGGTGTAGGTCTTAGGGCAGGTTTCCTTGGACTTTTACACATGGATATCATAACCCAAAGGCTTGAAAGAGAATATGACCTAGATATAATCGCTACAGCTCCATCAGTTATTTATAAGATTAAATTAAAATCTGCGGATGAAGAGAAAGAATTACAAAATCCTAATGATTTCCCAGATCCTACAGAAATCCAATATATAAAGGAACCAGAAACAATTTCTGAAATAATTACTCCAAAGGAATATATTGGTCAAGTGATGGATTTGGCCCAATCTAGGCGTGGGGAGCTTATAAATATGACCTATATAGATGAAAATAGGGTTTCTATTAAATATAAGATTCCATTAAATGAGGTGATTTACAATTTCTTTGACAATCTTAAGTCAAGGACAAAGGGCTATGCTTCCCTTGATTATGAGGTGACAGGCTATAAGATTTCAGACCTAGTTAAGCTTAATATCCTAATTAACGAGAAAAATGTCGATGCCTTATCCTTAATTGTCCATAGGGATAGTGCATATGCAAGGGGCAGAGGAATTGTTGAAAAGCTAAAGGATGAGATTCCAAGACAACAATTTGCCGTGCCAATCCAAGCGGCAATTGGTGCAAAAATTATCGCTAGGGAGACTGTAAGGGCTCTAAGAAAAGATGTTATCGCCAAATGCTATGGTGGTGATATTTCTAGAAAGAAAAAGCTTCTTGAAAAACAAAAAGAAGGTAAGAAAAAGATGCGCCAACTTGGTAATGTTGAAGTCCCACAAGAGGCCTTCCTATCAGTACTTAAGCTTGATGATGAATAAAATAAAAAAGGGTGTGATTTCTCACATCCTTTTTTGGTCTATAAATATACTGATAAATATAAAAAACAGGTAAATTCCAAGGGTTAAGAAGGCGATGTATTTGAAATCTGTTGTTGGATAATAGGTTGCTGTATTTAATCCTTTAACTGCAATAATTGCTGAGAAAAGTGATAGGGGACCTCCCAGTAAAAATGTCTTTGTAGGTAAACTTAGAGATTTTTTTCTAAATTTTTCTAGCGCAAATATTATTAGCCCAAGGCCTATAAATCCAATAATAGAAGCTCTTGCATAAAATCCAAAGACAAGTCTTGGGAGAAGAGTTTGGCGAACTTCTCCAGATCCGATTACCATTTCTGGCATAGAATCGTGGTTTTGATAGAGGACAGTTTTTATCTTATCCTTATGAAAAGTAAGGGATTTTCTTGGCCTATCTTTATTAAAAATCTGGTCATATTTTGTGGTATAGGCATCAAGGTAGATGGCATCTTCTGTGTCAGTGTAATCAATCCCGCTAACCTTGTCAGAAAATTCTACTGTGTAGATGTCATCGCTCTTGTAAACTTTGTACAAGTCCTTTTCATACTCAATATGCCTTGGAATGCTTAGATAGGATATGATAAAAATGAGTATTGATCCGATAAACGAGACCACTGCTAGGGTAAAAAACCTAGTCTCTTTTTTTATCCTTTTTTCTACAAAAACTAAGGGCTTTGTATTTTTATTTTCAAATTCGATTTCATCTGTCAATTGCTTCTTGCACTTAGGGCAAGACTTTAAATGGTCTTCTACAAATTTAACTGATTCTTCGCTTAAAAGATTTTCCTTATATAAGGGAAGTAAATCTTTTACAATATCACAATTATTCATCATTTTCCTCCATTAATATTTTTAATTTTTCCTTGGCCCTGTGGTATACAACACAGGCCCAGTTTTGATTTTTCTTATAAATCTCTCCAATTTCCTTAAAAGATAGGTCGTTAAGTCTTAGTTTCACAACATCTTTGTAAGGGTTTTCAAGACTTTCTATTGCCATATCCAAATTAGATAGATTTTCTTTGTACAATAAATCTTTCTCAAAAGATTCCAATTCCTGGTCAAAGTCTTCGATTTTATCAGTGACCAAAAGCCTTTTGTTCTTTTTATAATAGTTGTAATAGGTGTTTTTACCAATTTGAAAAAGATAAGCTTTTACCTTAGAATCTTCGATAGTTTCAATATTTTTCATGGCTCTTATAAAGCTTTCTGAGCAAATATCCTGGGCCACTTCTTTATTCTTGCATAGATATAGCAAAAATCTATACAAGTCATCAAAATATATTCTATAAATTTTTTCTATATCCATAGCCCCTCCTTCATATAGTAGACAAGTTACTTAGTCATATCTTACAAAATTTTAAAATAAATTCCATTATTGTATAGTATATTTATCATGGATAAGGAGTATTTATGGATATTAAAGTTGATTTTACTGATTTAGTTATAAAAACTGATAGGCTTGTACTTAGAGCCTTTAGAGATTCTGATTTAGAAGATTTTTTTGAATACGCAAAAATACCTGGACTTGGTGAAATGGCTGGTTGGCCTCATCATGAAAATCTAGATTACACTAGGGAAGTTTTAGAAAGATTTAAAAAAAATAAAAACGTCCTTGCTATAGAAATGGATGGCAAGGTAATCGGATCTATAGTACTTCGCCCAGTGGATGAGGATTTTTATAAAGAATTTGAAGGTAAAAAGGCCAAGGAGATAGGTTTTGTATTAAGTCCTGCTTACCATAGGCAAAAAATTATGACAGAAGCTGTTAGGGCTATGATGAAATATGCCTTTGAAGATTTGGGTCTTGATTATATTTCTGCTGGATATTTTAGAAATAATTTTAAGTCTAGGGATTTTCAAAAGAAGCTTGGATTTACTTATTATGGTAGCCATATTGTGAAAGTTCCTATGGGAATTTTAGCCCCGGTTCACCAAACAATTTTCACTAAAGATGATTATAAAAATCATAAGATTGGCCAGGTAGAAGAAAAAAAGCCAGCTAAGGCAAGCGAGGAGCTAGTATTAAAATCTGATGAAGAAATAATTAGAAGATTACATTTTGAAAAGGAAAATGAATTTATACCACAAAATCCAGACCATGCCTATTATATAGTTGTAATAGATGGCAGGGTGAGGGTTATAGCAGATGGCAAGGAATACACATATTTTCCAGCAGATGCCCTTAGGATAAAAAAGGGATCTGATTTTAAGATAATAAGCAGATCTGTCGCTAAGTTAGTGCTTATAGAATTGATAGGTAAAAATGAATAAGATAGGAGCCTATATCCACATTCCATTTTGTGAGAAAAAGTGTTATTATTGCGACTTTGCAGCCTTTCCAAATTTAGAAAATTGGATTAGGCCCTATGTTTCTAATTTGATTAAGGAAATGAATTTTTATAGGCAAAGGATGGATGTAATCATTGATACGATCTACATTGGAGGAGGGACACCTTCTTATATAGACGCTCGACTCATTGAAGAAATAGTTGAGGAAATCTATAAATTTAAGACAGACATAAAAGAATTTACCATCGAGGCAAATCCAAATTCGCTTAATAAGGAAAAGCTTAAGACTTATAAAAAGCTTGGCATAAACAGGATCTCTCTAGGAGTCCAATCCTTTGATGATAGGGTCCTTAAAAATATTGGTAGAAATCATACAAGAGAGAGAGCCCTTAGGGATATAGATTTGATTAGGGAAGCGGGATTTAAAAATTTATCCTTTGATTTGATGTTAAACCTCCCAGGTCAAGATATGGATTCTGTAAAAAAGGACTTGGATTTTGTAAAGAAAATTAATCCAGACCATATTTCTTGGTATTCTTTGATATTAGATAAGGGTTCAAGGTTTTATGCTCTTGACAAAGAAGGCAAGCTTGATTTGATGGATAGTGACTTAGAGGTAGATATTTTTGATATGATAATAGATGAGCTTTCAAGACTTAATCTAAAAAGGTATGAAGTATCAAATTTTGCCAAGCAAGGTTTTGAATCACTTCATAACAAAAAATATTGGAATGGCGAGGGTTACTTTGGCTTTGGCCTTGGTGCTAGCGGCTATCTTTTAAATACCAGATATACCAATACAAGAAATCTAGCAATTTATGATAAGTTTATAAGAGAAAATAAGCTTCCTATTATAAATAAAGAATTCATTGATAGGGATGAGAAGGAAAAAGAATATATAATTTTTAAGTTAAGAGAGGCTCAAGGAATAAATCTTAAGACCTTTAAGGAAAAATTTAAGGCTGACTTCTTAGAAAAATATAAAGAGTCAGTTGATAAATTTTATAGGGATGGATTTTTTGAAATCTCTGATAGGATAAGCTTTACTAAGAAGGGATTTTCCCTTTCTAATGAGTTTTTTCTTGAAATAATATAATATTTCTTGACAAAGGAATCCTAGCTAGTATACTATAATTAGCAGTCGATACTAAAGAGTGCTAAAAGGAGTGAAAGACTTGAAAGATAGAAGAATGCAGATACTTTTCTCTATCATAAACTCCTATATCCTAGAGGGAGAACCAGTAGGCTCTAAGAGTTTGGCTGATGATTATTCCTTTGATGTATCACCGGCTACTATTAGAAATGATATGTCATCTCTAGAAAAGAAAGGCCTTCTAAAAAAGGCCCACTCCTCAAGTGGTAGGCTACCTTCAGATAAGGGCTACAGGTTTTTTGTAGACCATTTACTTGAAAATGGCCTGCTTGATCAGAAAAACGATCCTAAAAACTTGAGGCAAATCTTGGATAAGAGATACCATAATGCTACAGATATTGTAGATTCAGCTACAAAGATTTTAGCGACAATCACAAATCTAACAGCAGTGTCTATCACTTACAAAAATCAAATAAAATCAATAGCCAACATAGAGCTATTAAGGGTAAATGATTATGCACTCATACTTATAGTAGTCTATGACAATGGCCTAGTTGTTAATGATTTGATTTATCTAAAATATGAGATAGATGATCAAAGCTTATCGCAAGTTAATCATATATTAAGGAGCGAGCTAGTTGGTTCAAGTATTTATGATATAGGCAAGAAAATCATAAGTATAGAAGAGAAGTTAAATCTAAATTATAAGTATTTGCTCGATATAATCCAAACAAAGATGGAAAATGAATCTAGCAAGGATTCTGATAAGGAAATCAAGATAGAGGGTTTGGGTAATATATTCAATTTTAAAGAATTTGATGATATAGTTAAAGCTAAGGAATTTATCAATCTCTTTGAAAATCCAGATATTATTACAGATTTTCTAACTGATAAAAATGACCAAAGCCTAGTCATCACTATCGGAGAAGAAAATAAAATCGACCAGTTAAAGGAAAATACAATCATAACATCCTATTTTAAGGTAGACGAAAATACCATCGGTAAGATTGGTATAGTAGGTCTAACTAGAATTAGATATAAAGAAGTTATTGAAAGTATTAAGCTAGTTTCAGATTTACTAAATGAATAAAAAGGTAAGGTGAATGATTTGGCAGATGATAAAATAAAAGATGAAGAAAAATTAGAAGAAGAAAATATAAAAGAAAATCCAGAAGATGAAGAAGTAATCGATGCTGAAATAGTTGAAGATACGGAGGAAACTTCATCAGATGATAATGAATATTTAGAAAAATATCAGAGACTTATGGCAGATTTTGCAAATTATAAGCAAAGAGAAGAAAAGTCTAAAGCAGACTTTAAGAAATTTGCCTCAAGCTCTCTTATAGAAAAGCTTCTACCTGTCTTAGATAACTTTGATAGGGCTCTTAAAGATAAGGATATGGAAGATCCTTTTGTAAAGGGAGTCATAATGATAAGAGATGAATTTCTAAAGACCCTCAAAAGCGAAGGTTTAGAAGAAATTGAATCAGACGGATGCGTTTTTGATCATAATATGCATCACGCAGTAATGACGGAAGCAAGCGATACAGTTAAAGAAGATTATATAATAGAAACATTCCAAAAAGGATATACATTACACGGCAAAGTCCTTAGACCAGCAATGGTTAAGGTAAGCAAATAGGAGGAAAAACATATGGCAAAAATTATAGGAATTGACTTAGGTACAACCAATTCTGCAGTAGCAGTAATGGAAGGTGGACAAGCAACAATTATACCAAACAGTGAAGGTAATAGAACAACTCCATCAGTAGTAGCTTTCTCAAAAGATGGCGAAAGATTAGTTGGTGAAACAGCAAAAAGACAAGCAATTACTAACCCAGATAGAACAATAGCATCAGTAAAAAGAGAAATGGGACATGATTGGAAGTCTCCAGAAATAGATGGCAAGAGATACACACCAGAAGAAATTTCAGCAATGATTCTTCAAAAATTAAAAGCAGACGCAGAGGCTTATCTAAATGATACAGTAACAAATGCAGTAATCACAGTACCTGCCTACTTTACAGATGCTCAAAGACAAGCTACAAAAGACGCTGGACAAATTGCAGGTCTAAAAGTAGACAGAATCATCAACGAGCCAACAGCTGCTGCTCTTGCATACGGTATGGATAAGGAAACAGACCAATCTAAGATTATGGTTTACGACCTTGGTGGTGGTACATTCGATGTTTCAATACTTGAAGTAGGTGATGGAGTATTTGAAGTACTTTCAACAAGAGGAAACAACAAACTTGGTGGAGATGACTTTGACCATGCAGTAGTAGAATATCTTGCAGCTGAATTCAAGAAAGAATCAGGTGTTGATTTAACAAAAGACCTAACAGCAATGCAAAGACTAAAAGATGCAGCTGAAAAGGCTAAAAAAGAGCTATCATCAACACTTACTACAAATGTTAACCTACCATTTATAACAGCAGTAGATGGCCAACCTGTCCACTTAGACATCAACCTAACAAGGGCTAAATTCAACGAATTAACTCATGATCTTGTAGAAAAAACAAGAAAACCAGTAGAAGATGCTTTAAAGGATGCAGGCCTATCAGCTTCTGATATAGACAAGGTCCTACTAGTAGGTGGTTCTACAAGGGTGCCAGCAGTTCAAGAGCTAGTTAAAAATATAATCGGTAAAGAACCACAAAAAGATATCAACCCAGATGAATCAGTTGCATTAGGTGCAGCTATCCAAGGTGGTGTTCTAACAGGTGAAGTAAAAGACCTATTACTACTAGATGTAACACCATTATCATTAGGTATTGAAACACTTGGTGGTGTAGCTACAAAATTAATCGAAAGAAATACAACAATACCTACAAAGAAGAGCCAAATATTCACAACTGCAGCAGATGGACAAACAGAAGTAGACATCCACGTAGTACAAGGTGAACGTGAAATGGCAGCAGACAACATAACTCTTGGTAGGTTCCAACTTACAGGAATTCCTGCAGCTAGACGTGGTGTTCCACAAATCGAAGTATCCTTTGATATAGATGCCAACGGTATAGTAAATGTAACAGCTAAAGATCAAGGCTCAGGTAAGGAACAAAAGATAACAATCACATCATCTTCAAACCTAACAGAAGAAGAAATCGATAAAAAGGTAAAAGAAGCAGAACAATTTGCTGAAGAAGATAAGAAGAAAAAAGAAACAATAGATGCTAAAAATAACGCTGAAAACCTAGTTTACCAAGCTAGAAAGACAGTAGAAGATGCAAAACTAGAAGGCAGCGAAAAAGAAGCTATAGAAGCTAAGGCTAAAGAACTAGAAGATGCAATAGCAGCTGATGACTTAGATAAAATTAAAGCACTTACAGAAGAGTTAACAAATGAAATCTACAAGGTAAGTGAAAAGATGTATAAACAAAGCCAAGCTGGAGCAGAAGGTGCTAGCCAAAGCGATGAAGATGTAGTAGATGCTGACTACGAAGTAATCGATGAAGATGAAGAATAATCTTTTGAAAGATTTATTATAGCTAGTATAATAAAAACAATTGATAAAAGGGGCTATTTCCTAGAGAAATAGCTTTTTTTATGATTTGGAGGTAAAATGAGAGATCCGTATGAAGTGCTTGGAGTAAGCAAAGACGCCAGCACTGCTGATATAAAAAGAGAATATAGAAAACTAGCCAAAAAATATCATCCAGACCTAAATCCTGGAGATGAAGATGCTGAAAGCAAATTTAAGGAAGCAACCCTTTCTTATGAAATCCTATCAGATCCTGAAAAGAAACAACAATACGATATGTATGGGGCAGCTGCCTTTGAAAATGGTGGGGCTGGAGCTGGTGGATTTTCATCAGGTTTTGGTGGCTTCGGTGATATATTTGGCGATTTATTTGGAGATATATTTAGCCAAGGTTATGGGGCAAGTAGGGCCAAAAGACCTGTAAAGGGAGCTGATATACAGCAAGTAATAAACCTATCCTTCCAAGAAGCTGCCTTTGGTGTTAGCAAGGAAATTCAAGTAAGAAGAGAAGTAGAATGCCATGTATGCCACGGTTCTAAGGCGGAAGAGGGCTCTGAAAAGCACACTTGTCCAGATTGCCATGGCCAAGGAGTGGTAAATCAAGTTTCAAGAACAGCCTTTGGAACCATGTCAAGAACAGTAACTTGTGATAAGTGCCATGGGACTGGTGAAATAATTGATAAACCATGCAAAAATTGCAAGGGCTCTGGTAAGGAATTTAAATCAGAAAAAATTAAAATCGACATACCATCAGGCATAGAAGATCAAAATGTCATAAGACTAAGCGGCAAGGGTCATATGGGCGAAAATGGAGGCCCTTACGGTGACTTATATGTAATAGTAAGGGTAAGTGACCATGAAATATTTAAAAGAGATGGCTTAGATATCTATTACGAAATGCCAATAAGCTTTCCAACGGCAGCCCTAGGTGGCAAGATAGATGTGGCAACCTTAAAGAAGAGTGTCGAGTTTGAAATACCAGAAGGAACTCAAACAGGTCAAAGATTTACCCTAAGAAATGAAGGAATCAAAGATTCAAGAACAGGTAGACAAGGCAATCTCTACTTCTATGTCAAGATTGTAACACCTAAGAAGCTAAATAAAGCCCAAAAAGAAGCCTTAAAAGCCTTTGCTGATGCAAGTGGAAATAAGGTAAAAGAAGAAAAATCATTTTTTGATAAAGTTAAGGATTTTTTTGAATGACAAAAACATTTAATATAATAACCTTAGGATGTAAGGTAAACCAGTATGAATCTGAAGCTATCGAAGAAATCTTTGAAGCAAGAGGATTTGAAAGAAAAGAAGAAAATGCAGATATCTATGTCATAAATACCTGTACAGTTACAAATATGTCTGACAGGAAAAGTCGTCAAATGATATCAAGAGCAAGGAGCGACAATCCTGATGCAATAATTGCTGTAATGGGTTGTTATTCCCAAGTAAAACCTGAAGAAGTAGCCAAAATAGAAGGTGTGGATATAATTCTAGGCTCTAGAAATAAGGAAGAAGTAGTGGATCTTTGTGAAGATTTCTTACAAAATAAAGAGGCGACAGATAAGTTGATATCAGTCTCTGAAGAAAAATCTTATGAAGATTTGGCAATTTCTAACCAAATAGGTATGACCAGGGCCTATATGAAAATTCAAGATGGTTGTAATATGTATTGCTCTTACTGCTTGATTCCTTATGCAAGGGGTAATGTGGTAAGCCGTCCTATGGATTCAATAATAAAAGAAGCCGAACGCCTTGGATCAAATGGCTTTAAGGAAATAGTCCTAACAGGCATTCATGTGGCAAGCTACGGAAAAGATTTTAAAGACGGAACATCCCTAATAGATGTAATAGAAAATGTAGCCAAGGTTGATGGGATTAAAAGAATCAGACTTTCATCCATGGAGCCAAGACACATAACAAAAGATTTCCTAGAAAGGATGAAGGCTACGGGAAAGGCTTGCGATCACTTCCACCTATCCCTACAATCTGGATCAGATGATATCCTAAAGGCTATGAATAGAAAATATGACACAAAAACTTTTAAAGATAAGGTAGAACTAATCAGAGAAGTTTTCCCAAATGCAGGTCTTACAACAGATATCATAGTAGGATTTCCAACAGAAACAGATCAAAATCACAAGGATACCATGGCATTTGTAGATAGGATTAAATTTGCCAAAACCCACCTATTTAAATATTCTCAAAGAGATGGGACAAAGGCAGCCACAATGAGCGGCCAGGTGAATGGAAATATCAAAAAAGATAGGCTAAAAGATTTAGAAAAAATTGAAGAGACAAATAGAAAAGAATTTTTAGAAAAGCAAATTGGACAAAGTCTTTCAGTCCTATTTGAGTCCAAGTCAGATATAAAAGGCTTCAAATCAGGATATTCAACCAATTACTTAAGGGTAAATGTCAAAGACCCATCTATAAAAGATAATGAAATTTTTGATGTAAAGATCACCGGCATAGAAAATAATGAACTTATTGGTCAAATTATTAAATAAAAAACTTTACTCTTAAATTCAATTATGGTATTATATATACTAATGGGGGTGAAGTATGGATTGTGTATTTTGTAAGATTATAGATGGAGAGATTCCATCAAAGATAATCTATGAAGATGAAGATGTAATTGCATTTGATGACGTAGATCCACAAGCACCTATCCATTTTCTTGTTATACCAAAAAAGCACATTAAATCTTTAGATGAGCTTAGCGAGTCAGACTCTTCCTTGATAGGAAAAATATTTTTAACTATCAAAATGATAGCTCGTGAAAAAGGCATAGCTGAAAATGGCTACAGAGTAGTCCATAACATCGGTGAAGATGGAGGACAAAGTGTAGCTCACATGCATTTTCATGTCCTAGGCGGAAGAAGCCTACAATGGCCACCAGGCTGATTTGAAATCTTAAGTGCGGATACGAGAGGGGGGATAGAGATGACAGAAATCAGAGTTGGAGAAAACGAATCAATCGATAGTGCGATTAAAAGATTCAAAAGACAATGCGCAAGATCCGGTGTACTTTCTGAATATAGAAGAAGAGAACACTACGAAAAACCAAGCGTTATAAGAAAAAAGAAAAATGACGCTGCTAAAAGAAAAAATAGAAAAAACAGATAATAATTTAACCACCCCTTATTCGGGTGGTTTTTATCTTAAAAATACCAGGTTTACTTGACCTGGTATTTTAGTATGTTTTAATATTATTTAGTTTTTTCTAAAGCCTTTAATTATAAAATATATGGCAAGGGCAAGATAAGCTGTACAAAGGAAATAAGTAAGTCCTAAGGGCCATGGAAAGGACCCTTCTGGATGTCTTAGGGCATAGGATATAAAGACAGCTGCAATAACAAGCATGAAGATGCCTATAAATAAATATTTTCTAGGGTTTTTCATATATTATCCTTGCTAAAATTTATTATATATTCATAGATTTCATTTTTTGAAAAAGAAGATTCTTTCTTTATTATTTTTACGATTTCTTTGGTAGACCTACCTTCATCAATCATTTGTTTAATTTTTTCGTCAAAACTAGAAATATCTACAGACTCATCTTCCTTTTTGCCTTCAAGTATAAGGACAAATTCTCCTTTAAAGGTTATCTCTTCTGGGTCTATATCTTTAATAGTATAGGTCTTATATTCTTCAAATTTTTTGGTAAGTTCTCTTGCTATTGTAAGCTTTCTTTCAGGGAAGATTTCCTTGAAGTCTTCGATGGTTTTTGGAAGGTTGTGGACAGAATCAAATATTATTGATGTCTTTTCTTCGTTCTTTAATTTTTCGTAAAATTCTTTTTTCTCCTTAGTTTTCTTGCCAATAAAGCCATAAAAGGAAAAGGCTGACATATCTTGACCAGACCCTATGAGGGCTGTTAGGATTGAGCTTGGTCCAGGTAGAATTGTGTAAGAAATATTATTTTCTATGCACTTTTTAATTAAGATTTCACCTGGATCTGACATACCAGGCATGCCCTGGTCGCTTATTACTCCTATTGTCATACCCTCACTTGCTTTTTTTATTAATTCTTCGCCCTTGGCTTGTTCGTTAAATTTGTGGTAAGAAGTTAGGGGCTTATCTATTTCGTAGAAATTTAAGAGTTTTTTAGACTCCCTGGTATCTTCGCAGGCTATTAGGTCCACTTCTTTTAGAGTTTTTATTGCCCTTAGGGTCATATCTTCGAGGTTGCCGATTGGTGTTGGCACAAAGTATATTTGATAATCCATTAGTTCTCCTTGTAGGTTCCGTTTATTTTTTTAACTTGGTCGGTATATGATCCGTCCTTATAAATTATAATTGGGTCTTCGATTTTAAGGCCATCTTTAGCATTTTTTACAAATTCTATGAGGATAAATTGGGGTTTGGAATCAAAGGTAGATGATACAAAACGGATTCTTTTTGCCTTAAGATTGCCTGATTTTTGAAAGATTTCAACCATTCTTTCCGGCTTGTGGACCATAAAAAGTTTGCCCTTATCCTTTAAGGTCTTGTTAGAAAATGTAAATATATCATCCAGATTAAGATAGATTTCTTGTCTTGAGATAAGAAATTCCCCCTCCTTATTGCCTATATTGTGGCCTTTCTTATAATAGGGTGGGTTTGTAATGATATAATCTAGAGAGTTTTCCTTAAAATCTATTTTATTTAGGTCATTAGCGATAATTTCGATATTTTCTATGCCATTAAGGGCTAAGTTTTCCCTTAAAATTTCTACCTTTTGCTTTTGGATTTCTACAGCGTAGACCTTATTAAGTTTGTAAAGGTCATTTGCCATCATGGCGAGGATGCCATTTCCTGATCCTATATCTAAAAGGCTCGTTCCTTTTTTCATCTTTGCAAAATCCCCTAAGAGGATTGAATCAATCCCAAAGGAATAGGACCCATCTACATGAATCATTTTTATTTTTGTTCGTGGTATATAATCTAGTTTTCTCATAAGTCTATTATATCAGATTATGATAAAATATAAATTTAAAATAATATTTGACATTAGGAAAACCTTATATTATAATATAGATGTAATTAGAAATAATCTTCAGGGCGGGGCGTAATTCCCCACCGGCAGTTATAGTCTGCGAGCGAAAGCCGAATCGGTGAAATTCCGATACCGACAGTTAGAGTCTGGATGAGAGAAGTTTATATTTTTTTCCTATATTTGTGAAAAATTTTTCTTTTAATTTTAGTCCCTGAAAGGGGACTTTTTTCATTCCCCAAAAGGAGGAAATTTGAATTACGAAGATTTGATGAAAGAGTGCTTCAAACTAGCTAAAAAGGGAGCGGGAAGGGTTCTTACCAATCCCATGGTGGGGGCACTTGTATATAAGGATGGAGAAGTTATAGGCAGGGGCTATCACAAGTCTTTTTATGATGACCATGCTGAAATTGATTGCTTTAAGAATCTAAAGGAGGATCCGAAGGGTGCTACACTTTTTGTAAACTTAGAGCCATGCTCACATTTTGGCAAACATCCACCTTGTGTTGATGAAGTCATAAGAAGGGGCATAGCTAAGGTTGTTATAGCAAACCTTGATACTAATCCAAAAGTCGATGGGATTAAAAAGCTCAAAGAAGCAGGTATTGAGGTTGTTACAGGAGTTTTAGAAGATGAAGGTAAGAAGCTAAATGAGAAGTTCTTCTTTAATATGAAATATAAAAGACCTCTTGTAAGTCTAAAATATGCCATGAGCCTTGACGGGAAAATAGCTACAGAAACTTATGATTCTAAACGGATAAGCGGCGAGAAATCAAGGACCTATGTCCATAAACTTAGGAATGACTATGATGCTATTATTATAGGTAAAAATACCCTCCTAAAGGATAAGGCAAGGCTTAATTGTAGGCTTAAAGATGGGGTGGATCCTATTAGGGTAATAGTTGCTTCTGACTTAGCTTTCGATCCTGACCTTGATATTTTTAACCTAGAATCAGATAAGAAAACTTATATAGGAACCATAGGAGATAAGGAAACTAACCTAAATGCTGATCTTATTTACTGCAAGGAAAAGGACGGTCAGGTTGATTTAAAGGACTTGGTTGGAAAATTATATGAAATGAATGTTTCATCAATCTTAGTTGAAGGAGGATCTATACTTAATTCTTCCTTTTTGGAAGAAGACTTAGTTGATAAAGTATATGAATTTATAGCCCCAATCGTGGTTGCTGGTGAAAATTCTAGATCAGCCTTTATGGGCGAAGGAGCCAAGACTATAAAAGATGCTAAGAAATTTAGAATTGACCATATAGAAAGATTTGATGAAGACATTATGCTAGAGGTGAGAAATGTTTACAGGGATTTCAGTTGAATTAGGAAAGGTAAGCCAGTTTTCCAATAGGTCTGACCATGTAGAGATTAAGATCACTTGCAAGGAAGTCTTAGAAGATTTAAAACTTGGAGACTCTATTATGACTGATGGAGTTTGCTTAACTGTTAAGGAATTTGGTCCTGATTATTACAAGGCAGATCTAATGCAGGAAAGCCTAGATAAGACAAAATTTACTCCTTCAATGCTTGGAAAATATGTCAACCTAGAAAGGGCCCTTCGCTTTGCTGATAGGCTTGATGGTCACATTGTCCAAGGTCACATAGATGGAGTTGGAAAACTTATTTCAATTAATAAAAATGTCTATAGGTTTAAAACAAAAAGAGAAATTTGTAAGTATATAGTTAACAAGGGGTCGGTAGCCATAGATGGCATATCCTTAACTGTATCAAAAGAATCAGCAGATACTTTTGAAGTTTCACTCATTCCTGAAACTATTGCAAATACGAATTTTAAATATAAAAAAATAGGCGATTTGGTAAATATAGAAACAGATATAATCGGAAGATTTGTAGAAAAATTATACAAAAATGAAAATAAGGAGGACTTAAGCTCACTTTTGGGGCTAAATTGATATGGACAGTGTAAAAGAAGTAATAGAAGCATTAAAGAGAAATGAAATCGTAATAGTAACTGATGATGAATCAAGAGAAAATGAGGGAGACTTCATCTGCCCTGGCGAAAATGTGACAGGACAGATGGTAAATATCATGGCAAGCTACGGAAAGGGCCTGATTTGCACACCAATATCAAAGGCAGTGGCAGAAAGCTTAAACCTCCATCCAATGGTTGAAAATAATACAGATAATCATGAGACAGCCTTTACAGTTTCTATCGACCATGTCGATACAACTACTGGAATATCAGCCTTTGAGAGGGCTAAAACAATCAGAGAGCTTGTAAATCCAAAGTCAAAAGCAGAGGACTTTAGAAGACCAGGCCACGTCTTTCCTTTAATAGCCAAGGAAGGAGGAGTCTTGGTAAGGGATGGCCACACAGAGGCAACAGTTGACCTTATGAGGCTAGCAGGCCTTAAAGAAGTAGGCCTTTGCTGTGAAATTATGGCAGAAGATGGCCATATGATGAGGGGGGATGACCTTAAGAAATTAGCTAAAGAACTTGGTATGAAGATGACAACTGTAGAAAAAATCCAAGAATATAGGAGATCTCTTGAGGAGCTAGGACTTAAAAAAACAAATCCAGTGAAACTACCAAGTGATTATGGAAACCTTGTTGCCTATGGTTTCCTCGATGAAAAAACAGGCAAAGAGCACATAGCCATAACTAAGGGTGATATCAAGGCTAAAAATGTCTTAACCAGGATTCACTCAGAATGTTTGACAGGTGATGTGCTAGGGTCAAAAAGGTGTGATTGCGGTAGCCAACTCCACAAGGCTCTCAAGAAAATCGAAGAGAAAGGCCAGGGCGTCCTTCTCTACCTCCGTCAAGAAGGTAGGGGTATAGGCTTATTTAACAAGCTTAAGGCCTACGAACTCCAGGAACAAGGCTATGACACTGTCGATGCCAACATAAAGCTCGGATTTCCAGAGGATATGAGGGACTACAAAATAGCAGCAGAAATGCTTAGAAAGCTAGGAGTAGAGTCAATTAGCCTTATGACAAATAATCCTGATAAGATAAATCAAATAGAAAAATATGGGATTAGGGTAGAAAAACGAGAACCTTTAGAAATAAGGTCAAACAATATTGATAGAAATTACCTAAAAATAAAAGCTATAAGAATGGGACATGAATTAAAAGAATTTAAGGAGATGAAAAATGCGTGAATATAGTGCTAATTTAGTTTCAAATAATAAAAAATATGCCATAGTAGTTGCAAGATTTAATAATTTTATAACAGATAGGTTGCTTGAAGGTTGCCTTGATGCCTTGAAAAGACATGAGGTGAAAGATGATGAAATATTTATAGTAAGGGTGCCTGGTGCCTTTGAAATACCTCTTGCTGCTAAGAAACTTGCAAAAAAAGATAATATAGATGCTGTAATTTGCTTGGGAGCTGTAATTAGAGGAGATACACCACACTTTGATTATGTTTGTGCAGAAGTATCTAAGGGAGTGGCAGCTGTTGGCCTTGATAGTGAAAAACCAGTGATATTTGGAGTTGTAACAACAGATAATGTAGACCAAGCAGTCCAAAGGGCAGGAGTTAAGTCAGGCAATAAAGGGGCTGAAGCTGCTATTTCTGCTATTGAAATGGCAAATCTTGTTGACCTTATATGATCTTAGTATTTGACTTTGACGGGACAATTCATAAGACAGAAATAGCCTACAAAAAAGCTATCGAAGAAAGCCTCAGCGATTTAAAATTATCAATAGATGATTTTGACTTCAAATCCTTTATTGGGATGGGGCCAAAGGAAGTTTGGGATATAATTTTAAACGATGATTCTGACAAAACGCCCTATATAAAGAAAAATGGAGATAGGATTATTAAATATATGACAGAAGAAGGCCAGCTTTATGAAGGGGCTCATGAGACTCTTTCCTATTTAAAAGAAAAATATGACCTATATATTTTATCAAAATGTAGGAGGGTCTATATGGATGCTGCCAGGGAAAAATTTGGTTTAGATAAGTATTTTTCAAAATATTTTATAGGGGAAGACTACGATTATTTGGATAAATATAAGATTCTTAGAAAAGAACTGAACGATTCTTATATAATGATAGGAGACCGCAGGGAAGATATGGAAGCAGGCCTTAATAACAAGCAAAAAACAATTTTTGCGACTTACGGCTATGGAAAGACTGTCGAGGCTTGTGGAGCGGATATAAAAATCTCTTCAATATTAGAGTTAAGGGATATTTTATAAAGTATTAAATTAAAAAGCTAGACTTAAGGAATGGCAAGTACATTCAACAAGGCTAGCTTTTTTATAATTTAATTTGGTATTAGGCAGTATGGATTGACTTAGGTTCTAGGTATTCCATGAGTCCGAATTTTCCGCCTTCTCTGCCTATTCCTGATTGCTTGCGACCACCAAAAGGTAATTCTGGACTTCCACCGTTAGAATTTAGGTAGACATCACCTGCTTTTAATTCATAGGCAATTTCAAGAGCTTCTTCTTCATTGCCAAAGACAGCGGAAGATAGTCCGAAGTCTACAGCATTTGCTACTTCTATAGCTTCTTTTTTATCTTTTACCTTGATTACTGAAACAACTGGTCCGAAAATTTCCTTATCATGGATGGCCATACCTGGCTTAACATCGGTAAAGATAACAGGTTTTACATAATAACCAACTTGGCTTTCTTTTGGGACTTCTCCTTTAAGAAGGGTAGCGCCTTCCTTGATTCCTTCTTCTATAAAGCCTTTTACTCTGTTAAATTGTTTTTTACCAGCTAGACTTCCTACGACAGTTTTTTCATCATCAGGATCTCCTACTGGATAATTATCATATTGGGCTATGAATTCTTTTATTACATCATCATATATATCTTCAGTTATAATTGCTCTTGATAGGCAGGAGCAAGTTTGACCTACATTTAGGTAGACTCTGTTTAAGACTTGCTTTACACCCATCTTAATGTCTGCTCCCTTGATAAAGATAGCTGGAGATTTGCCACCAAGCTCTAGGACTACTTTTTTGGATGTTTCCATGGCGTGTTTGGCTGAAGAAGAACCACCAGCTAGACTTCCTGTATAGGAGACCATGGCTACTTTTGGATGTGAGTTTAAAACATCGCCTACTTCTGCCCCTGAGCCGGTTATTAGGTTAAATACGCCCTTAGGAAGGCCAATCTCATCAAAAGCCTTAGCTACAAAATTAGCTGTAAGTGGTGTATCTGAAGCCGGCTTTTGGACAACTGTACAACCCATAAGTAGGGCTGGTATAACTTTCATTATGATTTGCCCTAGAGGATAATTCCAGGGTGTAAGGCTAGCTACAACTCCAATTGGCTCCATCCTTACATAGCCACCATCCATATCAATTTTGTATTCGATTTTCCTAGCTTGATCGATAAAGACATCTATTCTTCTCATTTGCTTATCAAATTGACCTGGTTTTGCAATTCTTATAGGTACACCTAGCTCATCTTTAATAGTTTCCATTATTTCATCTTGGTGATCTATCATCCAATTTTTAAATTTCTCTATATAAGCAATTCTTTCCTCAAGACTAGTTTTAGAAAAAGTTTTAAAAGCCTCATAAGCAGACTCAACTGCAAGATTAATTTCATTGCTACTTGCCTTTGGGACTTTGGAAATGATTTCGTTAGTTGCTGGATTTTCAACTTCTATCCATTCATTTCTCTCGCTATCAACATATTTTCCGTCTATATATAGTTTTTCATTGTTAAGTTTTTCAAAATTCATACTTTACTCCTTCCTGATTTTTCTACCCAATTTTTTGTAAATTTATCAATAGGGTATAATATAAAAAGTAAAGAAGTTAAATTTTAAGGAGATATAAATGAAATATTTTGGTACAGATGGTTTTAGAGGAGAGGCTAATGAAGGGCTTAATGTTTATCATGCCTTTAAAATCGGAAGATTTATAGGAGATTATTTTTCAAAAAAGAAAAATGGTAATGGTAAAATTCTTATAGGCAAGGATACCAGAAGGTCTTCATATATGTTTGAAGATGCCCTATCAGCTGGTATTACTTCATCAGGATCAAATGCTTATCTTCTCCATGTTACTACAACTCCTTCAGTTTCATATATAACTAGAGTAGAAGATTTTGACTGTGGAATTATGATTACAGCAAGTCATAACCCTTACCATGACAATGGTATAAAGCTTATAAACAAAAATGGTGAGAAAATGGAGGATGACTTCCTAGAAAGTCTTGAAGAATATATAGATGCAGACATAAAATCTATTGAACTTGCTAAGGGTGAAGATATAGGAAGGACTGTTGATTATATAGGCGGTAGGAATAGATATATAGCATATTTAATTCAAACTGTAACTAAATCTTTTGAGGGAATGAGAGTGGGTCTTGATCCAGCAAATGGAGCAGCCTTTACAATTGCAAAACCAGTATATGATGCGCTTGGAGCTGATACCTTTGTAATAAATGATGAACCTAATGGTTTTAATATAAATAACAATGCTGGATCAACTCATATAGACGTCTTAAGAGATTTTGTAGTTAAAAATAAACTTGATATTGGCTTTGCTTATGATGGAGATGCTGACAGGTGTATAGCTGTTGATAATGAAGGAAATATAGTCGATGGGGATGCTATACTTTATATACTTGCAAACTACATGAAAAAAGAGGGCGGTCTAGATTCTAATAAGGTAGTTACAACTGTAATGTCAAATATTGGCCTTTATAAAGCCTTTGATAATTTAGGAATTGGATATGAAAAAACTGATGTAGGTGATAAATTCGTCCACCAAAGAATGTATGAAAAGGACATAGAACTAGGTGGAGAGCAATCAGGACATATAATATTAAAGAAATTTGCTAATACAGGTGACGGAATCTTAACATCTCTTAAAATTATGGAAGCTGTTATAGAATCAAAATCTGATCTTAAATCTTTATTAAGAGATTTAAAAATCTACCCACAAGTCTTAATAAATGTAAGGGTTAAGGATAAGGATACAGTTTTAGATAATGAAGGAGTGGCTTCTGTTATTGAAAAAATCACTGCTGACCTTGCTGATTCAGGTAGGGTATTAGTTCGTAAATCTGGAACAGAGCCACTTGTTAGGGTAATGGTTGAGGCAGAAACAGAAGAAGGTGCCCACGAAGCTGCAGAAGAAATTGTAAAAGCTATCAAAGATTATGGATTAAGCCTTGATTAAAGATTTTAAGTCTGGACGAGAAATAGATATTAAAGAGAAGATGTTAATAATAAAAGATAGGGTTTACGCCAAAGAATCCTATATAGCCTTTGATACATCAAATCTTAAGGGCTATCCACCAGTAATGTACTATGACAGGGAAGATGAGTACCTAGGAAGGGTTTATGAAGATGGTCTTTATGAGCTTGATGATATAGAAGATATACTCATTTCTTATTCGGATTATTGCTTTTCAAATCATGATTTAGATGATTTAAGAAAAGTTCTTATCAAAAAGAGAGAAATTTTTTTAAAAAATCTGCTAAAAATCGACTAAAAGTATTGACAAAGGTAGACTTAGATGGTAATATAATTCATTGTATGGAAGTATCCGTATAAGTAAATAGGAGGTGTTTTATGAGAACTAAAGTTAAATTAGAATGCACAGAATGCAAAAACAGAAACTATGATACAACTAAAAACAAAACTACTCATAGTGAAAGAATTGAGCTTAAAAAATATTGTCCATTCTGCAAAAAGCACACAGTTCATAAAGAAACAAAGTAGGAGTAACAATGGCTAAGAAAAAAGATTCTTTCTTTGGTGGAGTCATTAAAGAATATAAAAAGATCCAATGGCCTACATTAAAGACTACAATTGAGTATTCTTTAATAGTAATAGCTATTAGTGCTGTAACAGCAGTATCTATTTGGGTCCTTGATAAGGTCTTCCATTTCCTACTTTCAATTATAATGTAGGTGAATGATGACTGATTCTTTAAATTTTGACGAAAATATCAAAGAAGAAGAAAACAAGACAGAACTTACAGAAGCAGAAAAAAATGCTAAATGGTATGTAGTTCACACCTATACTGGATATGAAAATAGAGTCTCTGATAAAATTCAGATGATGATAGATAATGAACAAAATCCAGATATTATAGATGTAACTGTACCAACTGAAGAATATGTCGAAGTAAAGAATAACGACAAAAAAGTCAAAACTAGAAAGCTATTTCCAGGCTATGTAATGGTCAAGATGAACATAACCAATAAGTCTTGGTATATAATAAGAAATACCCAAGGGGTAACAGGTTTTGTTGGACCAGATGGTGATCCAGTAGCTCTTACACCAGCTGAAGTAAGAAAGTTTGGTGTAAAAGAGAAAGAACCAGTTCTTAATATTAATGTAAATGTAGGTGATAGTGTAAATATTATTGCCGGACCATTTAAGGATTTCGTAGCAAAAATCGATGAAATCGACAAGCAAAAGGGTACTATCAAGGCGTACGTAGATATGTTTGGCCGTGATACATTAATAGATTTAGAATATAGCGATATAGAAGAAATTTAGTACTGTCTAAATAAGTGGGAGGGGGAACCCGAATCACCACAAGGAGGTAAAAATGGCAGAAAAAGATATACAAGCGATAGTAAAATTACAAGTACCAGCAGGAGCAGCTTCTCCTGCACCACCAGTAGGTACCGCACTAGGACCTCACGGAATTAACATCATGGAGTTCGTACAAGCATTTAATGCTAAGACAGCTGACCAAGCAGGAATGATAATACCGGTAGAAATGACTATTTATACGGATAGAACATTTAAATTTATAACAAAAACACCACCAGCACCAGTATTAATCAAGAAAGCAATAAATCTTGCTAAGGGTTCTGGAGAACCAAACAAAAAGAAAGTTGGATCAATCAAGAGAAGCCAACTTGAAGAAATTGCTAAAACAAAGATGGAAGATCTTAACGCTGCAAGCTTAGAAGCTGCAGTAAGTATGATAGCAGGAACAGCAAGAAGTATGGGAGTCACTGTAGAAGATTAGTGGGAGAGATTAACTCGTTTACCACAGGAGGAATTAAATGGCTAAAAGAGGAAAAAAATACTTAGAATCAAAGGCATCTTATGATTCTACAAAAGAATACGAACTAAATGAAGCGATAGAAATAGTAGAAAAAACAGCAAAGGCAAACTTTGACGAAACAGTAGAATTACACTTCAAGCTCGGTGTTGACAGCCGTCACGCTGACCAACAAGTAAGAGGAACTGTAATCTTACCACACGGTACAGGTAAGGTTCAAAGAGTACTTGCATTTGTAAAAGATGATAGAATAGATGAAGCTCTATCAGCTGGAGCAGATTTTGCAGGTAATGAAGAATATGCTGAAAAAATCCAAAAAGATGGTTGGTTAGATTTTGATGTAGTAATAGCTACACCAGATATGATGGCAACAGTAGGTAGACTAGGTAGAGTACTAGGACCTCAAGGCCTAATGCCAAACCCAAAAACAGGTACAGTAACAAATGATGTAGCACAAGCTATCGCTGACATCAAAGCAGGTAAGGTAGAATACAGAACAGACAAAGCTAACCTTATCCACGTACCAACAGGAAAAGTATCATTTGGTGCTGAAAAACTTACTGAAAATATCAGAGCTTTAATTACAGAAGTAGTAAAAGCTAGACCAGCAGCAGCAAAGGGTAAATATATCAGATCAATCACCGTATCATCAACAATGGGTCCTGGTGTTAAACTAAACCCAGCTAAAGCTGCAGAATTAGCTGAAAAATAATTTGCATTTTTAGAAATTGGTGATATAATATAAAAGTCAAATAAACAGGCTACCAAAGACTACGCAGACATAAATGTTTAATAATTGCGTATAGGTGGGAAAATTACACACATCCCCACCGGTATGGGCATCTTTAAGGTGTCTTTATAAGTGGGGTTTTTATATACCTACCATTAGCCTTAGGAGGTGAAAAAGTGAGCGAAAAAGCTATAGCAGCTAAACAGCTAGTAGTTGATGAAATCAAAGGAAAAATCGAAAATGCGAAATCAGTAACATTAGTAGGTTTTGACCGCATGGACGTTAAGGAAATCACAGATCTTCGTAACAAATTCAGAGAAAAAGACACTGAATACAAAGTTTACAAGAATACAATGATGAGATTTGCTTTTGAAGAACTTGGATATACAGAATTAATCGAAGACCTAAAGGGATCAAACGCACTAATCTTCTCAAACACAGAATTAGTTGACGGACCAAAGATAGCAGTTGACTACAGAAAAGAAAACGACGAAAACGCAGACAAGTTAACACTTAAATCAGGTATAGTTGAAGGAAACTACCAAAATAGTGAACAAATGATGGCAATAGCTACATTACCAGGAACAGAAGTACTTCACTCAATGCTTGCAAATGTATTACAAGCACCTATTAGAACTCTTGCTGGAGATCTTAATAACACTATATCTAAACTTGCTATCGCCCTTAATGAAGTGGCAAGCAAAAAAGAAAACGAAGCAGCATAATAACAATATAATTTAAGGAGAATATAAAAATGGCATCAGAAAAAGTAACAAACCTATTAGAAGAAATCAAAAATCTTACAGTTCTTGAACTTTCAGAACTAGTTAAAGCAATCGAAGAAGAATTTGACGTATCTGCACAAGCAGCAGTAGCAGTAGCAGCTCCAGCAGCAGGCGGAGCAGCTGGTGAAGCAGCAGTAGAAAAATCAGAATTTGACGTAGTTCTTAAATCAGCTGGACAATCAAAAATCAACGTAATCAAAGTTGTTAAAGATGTAGCTGGTCTTGGACTAAAAGAAGCTAAAGCACTTGTAGACGGTGCTCCAGGAAACGTACTTGAAGGCGTAGCTAAAGATAAGGCTGAAGAAGTTAAAGCAGCTCTAGAAGAAGCAGGCGCTGAAGTAGAATTAGCTTAATTAAATAATAATTTAAATTTAGTAAAGGCTCCTAGTATTCAACTGGGAGCTTTTAAATTTTTATATAATCACTTAATAGTAAGAATACTTATTCATATACTTATAGGCTTTTATTCAAAAAATTTAAAAATAACCCTTTTTAAACGTAGAGGATTGATTTAGATAATCATTCCCAATGGTTGACAAATAGACATTTTCACGTATATTCTAAAATAGAAAGGTGTGGGAAAATATGCACAAGTATGTAGAGAGTTTAAGAGATGAAGATCCTGATAAACGACTTAATAAACTCAAAAAAATTCTTCAAGACAAAAATATAAGGATATCTCACCAGAGATTATTAATTTTGGATTATTTGATAACCCATCCTATTCACCCAACAGCAGAGATGATTTTTAGTGACTTAGTAACTAAGGATCCTGTAATTAGTCAAGCTACAGTTTACAATAGCTTAAATCTTTTCGTAAAAAATAAACTTGTAAAAGAGCTCGACTTTAATATGTCTTCAAAGAGGTATGAATTTAAAAGGCCTAACCATGGCCACTTTATTTGTGAATCTTGCGGCAAAATTCAGGATTTGGAAATATCAGACATGAAAAAACCAGATATGCTAAAAGATTATATAATAGATACCACAGAAGTAATCTATAGGGGTGTATGCCCAGAATGTAAGTGAAAATTTAGCGTTTTTTCAAACGCTTTTTTTTATTAGTAAGAATGGAGGGAAAATGAAAAAAATATTATTATATTTACCAGGCATAGGCTTGGCTTTACTAATTGCTTTTGTTTCGCAATTTTTAGAAAATTTATTGCCAATACACGTAATTGGTGGATCGGTTATAGCATTATTTATAGGAATGTTTTTAAATACAATAATCGATACCGAAAAAGTCCTAAAAGATGGTATAAGATTTACATCAAAAAGGCTTTTAAAATTTGCAATCATTTTATTTGGAGCAAGCCTTAACATAAATATGGTTTTATCTGTAGGTAAGCTATCAATATATGTAATGGTATTTACCTTATTAACATGTTTTGGAGCAGGATATTTTATAGGAAAAGCCTTAGGTCTTAATTGGAAGATGAGTAATCTCATATCAGCAGGCACAGGTATTTGTGGAGGATCTGCAATAGCAGCCATAGCACCTGTTATAGAGGCTGAAGATACGGATATTGCCTATGCAATGAGCGCAACATTTTTATTTGATATGCTAATGATAGTAGTCTTTCCTATAATGGGTAAGGCTCTAGGACTTTCGGATATGGCCTACGGGCTTTGGACAGGAACAGCCGTTAATGATACAAGTTCTGTAGTAGCAGCGGGTTTTGCTTATTCAGATGCTGCAGGAGATTTTGCTACAATGGTAAAACTTACCAGAACCTTATCAATAATACCAGTTGTACTGATATTTAGACTTATACATCATAGGTTGGAAGTTAAAAAACTAGGACATGATTATATAGAAAAGAAATTTTCTGTTAGTTCAATAATTCCTTATTTTATTTTAGGATTTTTAATAATGGTTGGCCTAAACTCAATGGGGCTTATATCTCAAAATTTATCAAATAATCTAAAAACCATATCAAAATTTTTGATGGTGGCAGCTCTTGCTGCAATAGGATTAAATACTAAGTATAGGGATATGAAAAAGGCAGGCATTAATCCAATGATTCACGGGTTTGTTATTTCCTTATTAGTAGTAATAGTTGCTATAGCAGTAATTTATGCCATGGGTCTAGTATAAATAAAAAAACAGATTTATTTAAAAATCTCCATTTATGTGGGGATTAAAAAAATAAGTCTGTTTTATTGCAAAAAAATGGAGCCACTTCCCGGAATTGAACCGAGGACCTCTTCCTTACCATGGAAGCGCTCTACCTACTGAGCTAAAGTGGCATATATTCTATTATACAAGCTACATAAAAAAATGCAAGTAAAACTTAATAAAATAATTATCTATAAAATAATAGAATTTTTATTATAAATATGGTAAAATAAAGAATAAGAGTACATTAGGAGGAATTAATGAGTAAACAAACATTTGAAAGAAGCAAACCACATATTAATATTGGTACAATCGGCCACGTAGACCACGGTAAAACAACAACAACAGCAGCAATCACCCAAGCCCTAAACAAAAAATACGGTACAGGTGAATACATCGATTATGAACACATCGATAAAGCTCCAGAAGAAAGAGAACGTGGAATCACAATCAACACATCAGTAGTAGAATACGAAACAGAAAAAAGACACTACGCACACATCGACGCTCCAGGCCACGCTGACTACGTTA
>NZ_JAMXSM010000009.1:0-64771 GCF_026131665.1 Anaerococcus sp. NML200574
ACTAAATCTGTTGTGGCTATTGATTCAAATTCAAAGTCTCCATGACTTTTTAGATAGTCTGTTGCGATATTTCCAACATATTCGCTGGTACCTGCTCCTGTAAAGATTACCTTAGCTCCCTTAAGCTTTGATAGAAAATTTTCTATGTCAGCCTTTCTTTCTTCATATAGCCTATATATTTCTAGCCAAGTATCTGCTTGAGCAAATATTTCTGTATAGGTGTTTTTAAAATCTCTTTCTTCTAACTTTGTTTTATCAAGTAACATCATTAATCTCCTTTGCACCCTAAAATTTTCTGGATATGGTAATTACCATTTTATATTACTGTATATGAAATTGGTATTTATGTCAAGAGCCAATGATGATTGACAAGTAATTTATTTTATCTTACAATTATTATAGTAATTTAAGTAAATACTAAGGAGTTTTTATGACAAATGGGGTCATTGCTGTAAGCCACGCTTCTCTTGCAAGCGGAGTCTATTCAGCTATAAAGATGGTCGCTGGCGAATTTAATAATATTAAAATTGAAGAATTTAAGAAAAATCAATCTTATGAAGATTTTGATCAAAGAATTGAAGCAGCTTACCATAGCCTGGCTGATTCTTGTAAAAATATTATAGTTTTTGCCGATATGGCAGGTGGAACTCCCTTTAATAGGGCAGTTTTGACATTAGGCAAATTTCCTAACGTCAAGGTTCTTGCCGGTCTTAACTTTGTAGGATTATATAAGTCACTCGAGCTTGAAACTGAAAATATTGATGATCTTGTAGAAGAAATTATCGAATATTCAAAACAATCTTTAATGGTATTTTAAAAAAATCTAGCCTGTTGGATAAGAATCCTAGGCTAGATTTTTTCTTTTATTCTATTATTTCAGGCTCATCGTAGTCTACTCCAAAGGTATCTACGCTTGCCTTTGCAATTTTTACTTCATCTTTTGGTCTGTCATTTCTATCAGTTTTTGCTTCTGCTATCTTATCTACAACATCCATTCCTTCGATGACCTTACCAAAGGCTGCATAGGCTCCGTCTAGGTGTGGGCTATCCTTATGCATGATGAAAAATTGGCTACCAGCTGAATTTGGCATGAAGCTTCTTGCCATGGAGATTACTCCCCTATCGTGTTTTAGGTCATTTCTAAAACCATTTTGAGAAAATTCTCCTTTTATAGAATATCCTGGGCCTCCCATGCCTGTTCCTTCAGGATCTCCTCCTTGGATCATGAAGTTTTTGATGACCCTGTGAAAGATTAGTCCGTCATAAAAATCGTGATTAATAAGTGAAATAAAGTTTTTAACTGTATTTGGAGCGATTTCTGGGTAAAGCTCTAGCTTTATCTCATCCCCGCTTTCCATTTCAAATGTTACTATTGGATTTGTCATATTTTTCTCCTTAATTTTTAAATGAGTGGACAGGAGCTGGTATGTGGCCGCCTCTTTTAATCATTATATCTGAATTAGAATCACCTACATCCATTATTGGTGCATAGCCTAAGAGGCCACCAAATTCCACCCTGTCACCTACATCTTTACCCGGAACTGGGATTATTCTAACAGCTGTTGTCTTATTATTTATTACCCCAAGTGCTGCCTCATCGGCAATCATTGCCCCGATTGATGTAGCTGATATCTTGCCTGGGATTGCTATCATATCAAGGCCTACAGAGCAGACACAAGTCATGGCTTCAAGCTTGTCAAAGGAAATATAACCCTTGCCAGCAGCTTCTATCATTCCCTCATCTTCACTTACAGGTATGAAGGCTCCTGATAGACCACCTACTCTAGAGCTTGCCATAATTCCACCTTTTTTGACTGCATCGTTTAGCATAGCAAGGGCTGCTATCGTTCCATGGCCTCCTACATGATCTATTCCGATTTCTTCAAGGATTCTTCCTACAGAATCCCCAATTGCAGGCGTTGGGGCAAGAGAAAGGTCTACAATTCCAAAGTTCTTGCCTAGTTTTTCGCAAACATCCTTACAAATCAATTCTCCCATCCTTGTAATCTTGAAGGCGGTTTTCTTGATAATTTCATAAATTTCATTGATTGGTAAATCTTTTTTATCTTCTATGGCTGCCTTTACTACGCCGGGACCAGAAATTCCAACACTTATAACAGTTTCAGCTTCACCTACTCCATGGAAGGCTCCTGCCATAAAGGGATTATCATCCACTGCATTGGCAAAAACAACTAGTTTAGCACATCCGAAGGCATCATCAGTATTTGCTGCTAAGTCCTTTATAGTTTGGCCACAAAGGGCCACAGCATCCATATTTATTCCAGCCTTGGTAGAACCAACATTAATTGACCCGCAAACCAAATCTGTTTGGGCCAAGGCCTTTGGAATAGATTTAATTAATATCTCATCAGCTTTTGTCATCCCCTTTTCTACAAGAGCAGAAAAACCACCGATAAAGTCTACCCCAATGTCCTTGGCAGCCTTATCCAAAACTTTTGCAAAAGGTGTGTAGTCATCAAGATCTGTAGCTGCTCCTATCATAGAAATAGGTGTTACTGATATCCTGTTATTTATGATTGGAACTCCATAGATTTTTGACACTTCCTTTGATATCTTTATGAAGTCCTTGGTCTCTCTGATTAGCTTGTCATAAATCTTGGCACAGGCCTTTTCATAATCTGGATCTATACAGTCAAAAAGGCTTACACCCATGGTTAGGGTCCTAATGTCAAGATTTTCCTCATCAAGCATCTTTATGGTTTCTAAAATATTGGTCTTATCCATATCAAACCCTTGTCATAGCTTCAAATAGCTTTTCATTTTGAATTCTTATATCAAGGCCTGTTTCCTCTGATAAGTCCTCAAAACTCTTTGAAATTTCTTCAAAATCTGCCTTTGCCCCATTCATATCTATATTTAACATAGCTACAAATTTATCTTCCATTATAGTTTGGCTCATATCCAGGATGTTTATATTATATTTGAAGAGAATTTTTGTCACTTCATAAATAATTCCTGGTCTATCCTTACCAATTATTGTCAATATTGCTTTCATACGCTCCTCCATTAGTCTTATTGTACCTATATTTTTGAAAATTAAAAAGCTTTCGAATAAATCGAAAGCTCTTTTTCTATATTAGTCCTGCTAATTGTGGTAAAAACATAGTTACAGCTGGAACATAAGTTACAAGTAATAAACCTAATAAAATTAGTGCATAGTACCTTATCATATATGGCATAACCTTGGCAAGGCTTGTATCCCCAATCTTTATTGCAACAAATAAGGTATTGCCAACTGGTGGAGTAATATTGCCTATACATAGGTTATAAACTATTATAAGTCCAAAGTGAACAGGATGGATACCAAACTCTTGGACAATAGGTAAAAATAAAGGTGTAAAAATTAATATAGCAGGGGTTACATCCATAAAGGTTCCTGATATTAATAAAATCACATTCATTATCAATAAGATAATTATAGGATTATCTGTAATTGATAAGAGGCTTTCACCAATCATTTGTGGGATACCGGTAAAGGCCATTACCCATGATAGGATGTTAGAAACACCTATCAAAAAGACAACTATAGCACTCATCTTAGCTGATTCTACTAGGATATTTATTATCTTTTTAAAGTTAAGATTCTTATAAACTAGGCCAAGTATTAGGGAATAGACTACTGAAATAGCTGAACCTTCTGTAGCTGTAAATACTCCGGCTACTATACCGCCTATTACTACTATAATTAAGCCTAGAGATGGTATGGCTGCTATTGTAGCCCTTCCTAGGTTAGACCAGGAGAATTTTCCTTCAGTGCCCTTATAACCTTTCTTCTTAGCTACAAAGATTGCAATTATTATACAAGCCAAGGTCCATATAAGACCTGGTATATAGCCTGCCAAAAATAGGGCAGCTACTGATGTACCACCTGATACTAAAGAATAGGTGATTAAGGCATTTGATGGCGGAATCAAAAGTCCTGCTGGTGCACTTGCTCCATTTGAAGCTGCAGATAAGGCCTTATCATAACCTAATTTGTCCTCGCCTTCCTTAACCATTGATCCAACAGCTGCTGCAGCTGCTGATGCAGATCCAGAGATTGCTCCAAAAAGAGCATTGGCCCCTATATTTGTAACAAGAAGGGCACCTGGTAATTTACCAAGGATTGCCATTACAAAATCTACTAATCTCTTGGCTATACCTCCCTCATTCATAAAGTTACCTGCTAGGATAAAAAATGGGATGGCTGTAAGGGTAAATGATCCCATGCCCACAAAGGTCCTTTGGGCTGCTGTTAGTACCGCAACATTTAGCGGAACTGTGGCAAGAATTGTAACGATTGATGCTATACCAATTGAAAAGGCAATTGGCACTCCTAATATAAGTAAAGAGGCTAAAACTATTAATATAACTGCTAAAGCTTGTCCACCCATTACTTACCTCCTTCGCTTTCATATTTGCTAACTTCGCTTGCTTCATTGGCAATTCTTTCAGAAATCTCTGAAGCACTTGCTGCCTTAAAGAATTTAACCTTACCAGATAGGATATCCTTAATATTTAAAATACAAAAGATCATATTTATTAGACCTGCTATTGGAAGAGGTATATAAAACAAACCTATTGGCAAACCTAGTGATGAAGTCATTTGGTTTAGGGCAAGCTTTGTAATCCTGATTCCTCCGTAGCTAAGAACTACTAGGGAAAAAATAAAAATAATTACTTCAGAAAATATAGCTGCATATTTTTGTGTTTTGACCGATTTTGTATCGATTAGAACAGGTATATTCATATGGCCTCTTTCACTTACCACAAGGCCTGCTCCAAAAAGAGTTGACCAGGCAAATAAATATCCTACTAGCTCTTCAGACCATGTTGATGGCTTGCCTAGGATATATCTGGTAAATACTTGCCAAACTACAAATAAAAGCATAGCAAGAAGGGTGCCTGCTGATAAGATTTTCATTAAATTATCTAGTGCTTTTCTCATTTAGCTTCCTCCTTAGCTGGGTATTTCTTGTTATATTCTTGAATTTTTTCATAGAATGGTTTTAATTTTTCATTCCTATTTAGAACCTCTTCTGTAAGTGGCGCAACAGCCTCAACAAATGGCTTTTGGTCTGGATAGATAAAGTTTACTCCAAGCTTCTTGGCTCCTTCTTTTGCATTATCCACAGCACTTACCCATTTTTCTCTTTGGACCTTATTTAAAACTTTAAAGCCCTCGTCAAATACCTTCCTGTCTTCCCCAAGAGACTCTAACCATTCATAATTAGCAAGGACAATATCAGGAATCATTTGGTGCATATCATATGAATAATACTTGCACACCTCGCCGTGGCCATTGTCTGTAAGACTCATTTCATTATTTTCAGCCCCATCAATAATTCCTGATTGAAGAGCTGTGTAAACCTCACCAAAGCCCATAGGAGAAGCAGATCCTCCAAGTAGGTTCATCATCCTAACATTAGTAGGTGATTGTTGAACCCTTATCTTTAGACCCTTAAGGTCATCAGGTTTTTCTATAGGTTTATCTTTGGTATAAAATGACCTTGAACCAGCATCAAGCCAGGTAACGGCCTCAAATCCCCCATCTCTTGTAGAGGTGAAGATTGAATCTGTTATAGACTTATCATCCATAACTGCATGGTAGGCCTCGCTTGAAGCAAACAAATATGGTAGGTTAAATATTTCATAAACATCATCAAAAGTTTCAAGTATTGAGTTACTTGCAACAACCATATTTATAGCTCCAGTCTGAGTAAGCTGGACCATGTCAGTTTGGCTACCTAGTAGTTCTGATGGGAAAACTTGGATATCATACTTATCTCCAAGCTCATTTTCCACATATTTTTCAAAGGCTAAGAGTCCAAGGTGAGTCGGATGGTTTTGCGATTGGTTGTGGCCAATTCTTATTATCTTCTTTTCTGGTTTAGAAGAACAAGCAACCATAGTCACTAGGACTAATAGACAGAGTATAAGATTTTTAAATCTTTTAAACATAATTCCTCCTTATAAAATTTTTCTGAAAGCAAAACATAAATAACTTAACAAAAAATATTAAAACAGCCAACAAGATAGGGCTGTTTCAAATTTTCAAGCTTTTATATTTTAATAAAAATCTGTAATCGATTTCACTTTCACTTAATAAAAGTATATTAAAAATTTTTGTTTTTGTCAACAAATAAAAAATGTAGCAAAGACCTATCCATCGTGGATAAATAATGCTACATTTCATTCTTTACTTAATTTTTAGCTTAATACCAGCCATTTCTTTGCCAGAAAGCTTGGGCATTTTCCCATGAACCATATCTTTGGGCTACATAGTTATCTGCTGCAGCTTCTTGCTCTGCTGGGCTTGCTCCATAACGAACTAGTGATGGGTTTAGTTGGTATCTACCATAGTATCCACCTCTTGGGTTGTAAGCTGTGTATGAACCACCTGATTCTCTTTGAGCTATCCATTCCTTAGCCCAGTTTGAAGATCCTTGGTAAGATTCGTTTGAGTTTTGAGCTGGTGCTTGAGCTTGAGTATTTTGTGTAGGAGCTTGATTTGTGCTTGCTTGAGCGTTATTATTAGCATTTGATGCTTGATTTGCGCTTGCGTATGCTTGGTACCTATCTCTAAAGCTCTTTAGAAGGTTGTGATAGATATAGCCTTCCTTGCCATCTACCTTTACTTTTACAAAGCCATTTTCAGCTATGTCAATAGATTCAACCTTTGTACCTGCTTGGATAACTTCGATTACTTCAGAATCTAGGCTAGCTTGGCTTCTAAAATTTGTAGCACTTACAACTTCTGTTTCTTCTAGTAGGTGGAATAGGTCGCTTGATACGAAAGCTTTTTTGCCATCAAATTCAATTTCAAACCAACCATTTTCTTCATTTTTTATTTCATAAACTTTTTGATCATCAATAAGACCGATGATATTATCACCTAGTTTTGCTTCGCTTCTAACATTTACACCATTTGCTGCATTCTTATTAAGTACAGCACTTGCTGCTTCTGCATTTCTTCCTATTAGTCCAAATACAGACGGTATAACTAGGGCTGCCGCTAGGGCGTATTTAGTAAAAATTTTCATTTTATTCTCCTCTTTAGTCTTTCTATATAAAAGTAAATTATTTTCTTTTTTAACCTTGCTAGCATTTTGTAACAATAGTTACAATTTGATAACAAATCTTTTTTACAAGACCTAGTATAACTTTTAATTGTGTGGAAATTATGTAGATTTGCCTAAATATTACAAAATCATTACAAAAATTTCCCATCTTTGATTTTCCATCGTTTTCCTTTGACTTTGTTGAATTACAAATCATTAATTTCATAAATTACCATTATTTTTTGCCTAAATCCTCCTATATTTTCTACACAATTGCTTAATAATTAGTTTTTATTTTGTAACAATTTATAGGCAATATTCACTTAGTCATTTACTAATTCCTATTTGATTTGCCCATATTCTTAATAAGAGTAAAATTTACATAGATATATAAATGAAAGAGAGAAAGTATGAAAACTGTCTACATCCTATGCGGCGGCCCTTCTAGCGAGCATGATATTGCCCTTAGAAGTGCTCTTAATATTGCCAAAAATTTAAATAAAGAAAAATACAATATAAATCTTATATATATAGATAAGGAAGGAAGATTCTCAGCAACTTTTTCTGATTACGACGAGTCTGATGAATTTTCTTTAGTTAAGACAATTGATAAGTCAAGACAAGAATCTATCGCAGAATTCCTTATAGAAGTAAGCAAAAATGACCTAGCATCTACAATTATCCTTCCTGTAGTCCATGGAACCTATGGCGAAGATGGTACTATCCAAGGCTTTTTGGATGCCACTGGTCTAAATTACATCGGTAACGGTCTTTTATCTTCTGCTATTTGCATGGATAAGGTTACAAGCAATGATATATTTGAAAAAAACGGCCTTAAACAAGCCAAATATAAATATGCCTATAAAGAGGATTTCACAGATGAATTTATAGATGAATGTATAGAAGAAATCGGACTTCCCCTAATTGTTAAGCCATCTGCCAATGGTTCTTCTGTTGGTGTTTCTAGAGTTGATAGCAAGGAAGATTTCAAAAAGGCTGGCCTTGAGGCTTTAAAATATGACCGCAAGGTCCTTGTTGAAGAACTAATAGTTGGCCAAGAAATTGAATTTGCTGTCCTAGGTGATGGTTCAAAAATTGATGTGTCACTCCCAGCTGCCTACATCACTGACCACGTATTTTTAGACTACGATGCTAAATACTTTTCAAAATCAACCAGAGAAGAACTCCCTTACCACATGGAAGAAGCTGAATATGACAGAGGTCGTGCCTTTGCCAAAGCCTGCTATAAGGCAGTTGGCTGCGAGGGCTTTGCCAGGGTTGATATCTTCTATACAAAAGATAAGGAATTTTTCATCAACGAAATTAACACCTTCCCAGGATTCACCCCTTCTTCATTTTTCGGAAGAATGGCTGAGAACCTCTACCAAATTTCATTCAGTAAGCTTCTAGATAAGCTAATCGATGATGGTTTTAGGAGGGCTTTATGATTAAAAGAAGTCTTGGCCACATAGCGAAAATGATTGGTGGCGAACTTTTAGATGAAGCTTTTTCAGATATTGAAATCTGTGGAGTTTCAACAGATTCTAGAACCATAGATCCAGGCGAGCTTTACATCCCCCTAGTTGGCGAAGTCTTTGATGGGAGAATTTTCATCAAAGAGTGCGAAGAAAAGGGAGCAGCCGCCTTTATTGTGGATAAGGATTATAAGGTAAATAAAAATGTCACCATCCCTTATATAAGGGTAGAAGATACAAAAAAAGCCCTCCAAGATTTGGCCAAGGCCTACAGGGATGAGCTTAAGTGTAAGGTCGTTGCCATAACAGGCTCAAATGGTAAGACCACAACAAAAGACCTTCTTACAACTATACTTGGCGAGAAATATAAGACCCAAAAGACCAAGGGCAATCTCAACAACGAAATAGGTGTCCCAAAGACAGTCCTATCCCTAGATGATGATTGTGAAATCGCTGTAATAGAGCTAGGTACAGATAATTTCGGAGACATTTCCCTAACAAGTACTATAGTAAGACCAGACATTTCAATCATAACAAATATAGGTGACAGCCACCTTCATAACCTAAAGACTAAGTCAGGTATCCTAAAGGCTAAGCTTGAAATCCTCGAAGGAATGAATGATCAAGGAACCTTCATCTATAATATAGATGACCCAACCATGAAAGAAGAAGTCCCTACTTATGATATTAAAGAAAAAGTCCTATCCTTTGGAACAGATCCTAAGGCAGATTTTAATATCAAATTTGAAGAGTCACCTTCATCAAAATTAAGATTTTCAAATGGGAAAGACCACTACGAAATCCCGCTTATAGGCAAGCACAATGTCTACAATGCAGCAGCAGTAGTCATGATAGCTCAAATCTTTGGCCTAGATAAGGAAACAATTGATAAGGGCCTAATGAAAGCAAAATCAAGCCAAAATAGGTCTGAACTCTTGGAACTAGATGGATTTGATGTCCTAGATGATTCCTATAAATCAAACCCACAAGCTCTCCTTGCAGGCCTTGAAACAGTATATGAATTATTTGGCTACAACCAAAAAATTATATGCCTATCAGATATGCTAGAGCTAGGCGAAGATGAAGCAAAACTCCACTACCAAGTAGGAGAAAAAATTGATCCCAAAAAAATTGACTTTTGCCTATTCTACGGCCCTCTCTCCTACCACATGTATGAGGGTGCCCTTCAAAATTTCAAGCCTAATAAATGCTTCTATTTTGAACACAAGGATGGCTTAGTAGAGAAGTTAAAATCCCTAATAAGACCATGTACTCTTGTTTTTGTAAAGGGCAGCCACGGCATGCATATGGAAGAAGTAATAGACCAGGTAAGAAACTTAAATATATGAAAGAGGAAAAAATGATTTATACAGTAACCCTAAACCCATCTATAGACCTCTATGTAGAGGTAGATAAGCTACACCCAGGCTACAACAACAACATAAAAACAGAAAGAACCCTACCAGGTGGTAAGGCAATAAACGTATCAAGAATCCTATCACAAATTAGAATACCAACCACAGCCACAGGCTTCACTGGCGGCTACCAAGGCCTATTTATCAAAGACTGGCTAAGCAAGGAAGACATCCTAGCAGACTTTGTAGATATAAAAGAAAATAACAGAATCAATATCAAAATTTTTGAAGACTTAGAGGAAACAGTAATAAACTTCCAAGGTCCAACCATCTCATCAGAAGAAGTCGAAGAGCTTCTTTATTACCTAGCCAGAGTAAGAGAAGGCGATACCATAATCTTTGGTGGATCAGTTCCACCAATGGAAAATGGCGAAGATAGCGACATCTACGATAGGATGGTAGAAATAGCTAAGGCCAACGGTGCCTACTTTGTAGCAGACGTACCAAGCCAATACCTTCTAAACATGGTAAAAAGGGGACCTCTCCTTGTAAAACCAAACGGAGAAGACATAGAGGCAATCTTTAATGTCAAAATCGAAGATAAGATGGACTACATCCCTTATGGTAAGGAACTAATCAAAATGGGAGCAAAATATGTAATAATCTCCTACGGTTCAGAAGGATCAATGTTCTTTACAAACGACGGAGTATACGCAGCAGCACCAGTAGAAGATGATAGCGAAATCATAAACACAGTAGCCTGTAGAGATGCCATGATAGGCGGCTTTATAGGAACCATAGTAAGGGATAATGACCCAATCGAATCCTACATGGTAGCAGTAGCAGCAGCATCTGCTACAGCCAGAGTCCTAGACCTCCCAACAAGAGATCAAATAATAGACATCCTCCCACTAGTGGATATTGAAATAATAGAATAAGTGCTAACAATCGTACTTTGCAATAGTCTAGGCCAAATAAAAAAATCTAAGAGTCTAAAAAATTATGAAATCTTAGTAGAAGAAAAAAATATGCAGGATTTTTTCTACGACTATAAGGACAAATTTTCTTCATTAGATACCTATCGGATTTTAGATCCCTACGAGGATATAGAATTAAAAAGAAAAAACCTAGAGGATATAGAAATCTTTGCCCAAAGCATATATGATTTTGCAAAAAACCTAGACCTGAAAGAAGAAAATAAAATCATAGAAAAATATAATCTATCGCAAAGAAAAATAAAAACCTATGGTAAAAAACTTGCCGCTCTTGCAAGGCTTGCTATAGAAAAAAATATGACCCTAGTAGGCCTTGGAGATTAATCCAAGGCTTGCTAGGGTCTTTTGTGATTTAAAAATCTCTTTTTTTATAAAATTTAATAGAAAGTTTGATTGAAACTATAAGAAAAACTATAACTAGGATAAAAAGTCCAATTATAATCATCCTTTGGTTTTCTAATACAAAGTTAAGGATTGGGTTAAAATCTTTTATAAAATATCCTAAAATCATTCCTATTATAGCAATTATAAGTATGGGTAAAAACCAAAAAGTCTTTGCTTTAGTATAGCCAGATTTAAAAAACATCGGATATTGGAAAGAAATAATTATCCCAAATAAAACAAAGTTCATTCCTAAATACATCAGCATATCAAGGTCTAATGGTATATTTTTTATTAGGGAAACTATAGTATAGATTGAAAAGCCAAGTAGACTAGCCACTATAAAAATCAGACCAGCTAAGATATACCTACCTATAACTACCTTTTTGCTATCTATAGAAAAAATCTTATATAAGGCATCAATACCTGAATTTTCTCCTAGCATAAATGGATTAGCTGAAAACATTACAGCAAAAGTCAATGTCATTGATAACATTACTACAGGAGTTTTATTAATAAAGGAATAAAAAAGACTTATACCTAATAGTATGATTAAATTTTTCAAAGTATAATAGGGTTTCATTGAGATTATATCCAGTTTAATTTGCTTCTTTATATTCATCATATCCTCCCATAATAAATCATTATTTGATCAATTGTTGGCACTTCTACCACTAGGTCAGCATCTTCCTTATAATCTTCCCTTAAAACCAGGGCTTCAAAATTAAATTGACTCTTCTTTTGCCCAAAAATTTTAAGACTCTTTATCTTTTCATAATCATCAAGACCACCTTTAATGAGCAAAAATTGTTCATAAAGCTCATCCTTTGTGCCTTCAAAGACGATTTTCCCTTGGTCTATAAAGACTATATAATCAGCAATCCTATCTAGGTCCTGGGTTATGTGAGTAGAAAACAAAACTGTATGGTCAGGATCTTCCATAAAGTCTAAAATCATATCCACAAGCTCATCTCTCATCGCAGGGTCAAGGCCGCTTGTAGGCTCATCTAGGATTAGGATTTTTGCGTCATGTGAAAGGGCGATGGCAAGCATTAATTTTATCTTCATTCCCCTTGATAATTCACAAACTTTTTTCTCCTTTTCTAGGCCAAACTTATCAAGATATCCATAATAGACCTTTGCATCCCAATTCTTATAACCAACATCCATAGCTTGGTCAACTAAATCCAAGGTCCAGTCCTTGCCCAAAAATGAATCGTCCATGACAAGACCCACGTCTTGAAGATAAGACAAATCATTAATTTTTTTACCATCTAGGAAAATTTCCCCATCGTAATTTATAAGAGACAAAAGGGCTTTGATGGTGGTTGTCTTTCCCATCCCGTTTTTGCCTATAAAGCCAGTTACAAGGCCTTTTTTAATGGCAAAGTTATTTGGGCCGAGTTTAAATTTGTCATAAGTTTTGGCAAGATTTTTTGCCAGGATTTTTTCAGTCATTAAAATCTCCTTCATATAAATATGCTAAAAGTTCAAATAAATCATTCTTTTCCATTTCAATATCTTTTGAAATCCTAATAGCAGAAAGTAAAGACTCCTCGAGTTTTTTCTGCTTTTCCTCAAGCCTTAAATTCGGATCTTCCTTGCCAACAAAGGTACCAAGACCCTGGCGGGATTCGATAAAGCCCTCACTCTCAAGTTCATCGTAGGCCTTTTTGACTGTTAAAATCGAAATAGAAAGCTCACGGGCAAGAGCCCTAACAGAAGGCAGTTTGTCTCCTGCTTTTACATTCTCCTTTAAAATCTCATCCCTAATGGCATTTTTTATTTGTTCATAAATAGGAACTGGCGATCCATTTTTAATAATTATTTTCAATTTCTTCCCCTTTCCTCTATAACAGTATATAACAGTTTATAACACTTGTCAATTCTATTTGATATATTAAAAAATTCTAAAAGAAAAAACCGCTATTTCTAGCGGTCTTTCTTTTAAGGCTTAAAAATTCAATGCTCTTATTCGTAGCAATTTTCAAGCTCTGTTAAATATTTAAGGGCCTGATCTCTTAAATTTTCTGCAAGTGCTAGTTGTTTTTCTAGCTTGCCTTTTACTGGTCTTACTGTTTTTGGAGCATTTTCCAATAAATATTTTGCAGATTTTGATATTACTAGATTCCTATGGTAGGCTTTCTTTAGCTCGTAATATTGTTTTCTAACTTTTGCATTCATCTTGCAAGGCTTATCTTTTTTATTTAGTTTTTTGTTTAGATAAGCAAAATTGAAGAAATAATCATCATTTTTACCTGGTTTCTTATTATCTTCTGGTTTTTCGGTTTCTTCTGGATCTTTTGTATCATCTAATTTCTCTAGCATTAAAGTTGACATTGGATCTACTGCTATTTTGCCATCTTTTACTTCTATAGTTTCAAGTCCCTTATGGTTTGCCTTATCAGCTTTGATTAGAACCTTGTATTTGCCATTTGGAAGATTGAATTCTTTTGCAGAATCTTCCCTATTATGTCCGATATATAGGTCCTTGTCTCCTTGGCTTAGGCTGTAGGCTATTAGTCCGTCACTTGCTACTATCTTCTTAACTCTAGCATCGACTTGGTCAAAGCTTGTTGAGTGGAATAGTGGTTCGTTTTTTCTGATTGCTATTACTTCTTTGATGTATTCGATGTTGTCTTTGTATTCTTCTGCTCTTTTCCAATCTAGTTCGTTGACTTCTGCAGGAGCATTGTAGGAGTTTTCATTTCCTCCCTTTGTTCTTGCAAATTCTTGACCAGCGTGGATAAATGGTCTGCCTTGTGAGAGTAGAGGAATTACTGTTGCTAGTCTTTGTCTCTTTAGGGTTGTCGCATCATCTTCGTTTGGATGAAGTTCTTTTATCTTATCAAAGACTGTCTTATTGTCGTGAGCTTCTGTGTATTGGATGAGTTGTTGAGGATTGTCGTAATTTTTGCCATTAATTTGTCTAACTGTCTTTATTGATGAGAATAGCTTTTCTTCTACTCCTTTTTCACCATTTACAAAGCCAGTAGCATTTCCATTAAAGGCTGAGCCCTTGACTCCATCTCTTAGGTCGTCATTGAAGGTTCCTACATGTGGCATCTTGTCTGAGTTTACTTGGGTTGCCCTTAAGCCTTCTGGAAGATTTCCCATATTCCATCCTTCTCCCAGGATTACTACGTCAGGGTTTATTTCCTTTAGTTCTTTTACAAGGGTATTCATTGTGTGATAGTCAAGTATTCCCATTAGGTCAAATCTAAAGCCATCTAGCTTATAGGTCTTGGCCCAATATTTTACAGAATCAACGATGAATTTACTCATCATCTTTCTTTCAGATGCTGTTTCGTTTCCTACACCTGTACCATTGTGTGGATTTCCATTTTCATCAAATCTAAAATAGTAACCTGGCACTATCTTATTAAAGCTGTGTTCTCCTAGAGAAAATACATGGTTGTATACTACATCCATGATAACACCCATGTTCTTTTGGTGGACGGCATCTACTGCCTTTTGGAGTTCTTCTATTCTAGCATATGGGTTAGATGGATTTGTTGAATAGGCTCCTTCAGGTGTGTCGTAGTTTACTGGATCGTAGCCCCAGTTGTATTTATCCATTGGATTTTTCTCATTTACAGAATTCTTGCTATAGTCATAGATTGGTAGAAGCTGGATATGGCTTACTCCTAAATCTGCTATATAGTCTAGTCCTGTCTTAAATCCATTTGGTGTTTTTGTTCCTGTTTCGGTTAGACCTAAGAATTGACCCCTATGTTTTATTCCTGAATATTCTTGGTTTGATAGGTCTCTTACGTGAAGTTCGTAGATTATTGGGTTTTTGACATATTTATTTGCTGGTCTTTCAACCATTGACACTTGTGGGTTTACTACTACACCTTTTTCACCATTAATGGTTGTTGATTTTGCATATGGGTCTACTACCCTATTTACAGAACCATCTTTGAAGTGGATATCATACATGTAGACTGTCTTATCTTGGTCACCTGCAAGTGTGTATGAATATACTCCCCTATCTTCTTTTTCCATCTTGATTTTCGCTTCTCCGTCAGCTCCAAAGATTACTAGGTCTACGCCACTTGCTGTTGGAGTCCAAAGCTTAAATGTTGTTTGATTTTTAGAATATATAGCACCAAGGTCACCATCATAAGCGTAAGCTTCGTCAAATTTCTTATCAGCTACTATATTGGCTAGAACTGCCTTCGCATTTAACTTAGTATTTTTTGCAGTGTCTAGGTAGAAAATAAATTCGTAGTCCTTGTCTAGTTCTAGGTCTTTTTTGAATTTAATATTTATCTTATTACTTATATTGTTTGAATCTTTTGAGCTTATTGCTTCTATATCATCCTTGCTTAGGCCAGAATTTGTTATAAAATCATAACCATGATCAAGCATTTCCTTGATATTTATAGCCTTATTTAGGCTTATATTTATTTCTCTATAACTATCTACACTTGCCTTTTCTACCCTAACATCTTCATCTACTAGGGTCTTGTCATAAAATACTCTTTGAGCATCTTGCATTACATAAACTTCTGCCTTGCCAGCATCATCAAATCTCTTGATTTCTCTGACATCTCCATCCTGATATACGACTTTGCCTTCATTATCAAGTTTAACTAGGGTAAATAAGAGTTTGTTTATCTCTGATCCTTGGCTAGTAATATTTCCTGTGTAATATTTGCCATCCTTAGCTAGCTTTTGGATTTTTGGATTTGCTTCATCTTTGTTATTCCAATATTTGATTGCCCAAACATCATCAGTTGACATATCATATCTTCTGTAAGATAGCTTTGCTTCTAGCTTATCATAAGACTTTGCATCGCCGTAAGGATTGTCATAATATATTGTTGGGTCCTTAGATTTTAGCCAAATTTCTGTTCCTTGACTTATATCTATAAACCTATCGTCACCAATATCCTTATTCCAGTCCTTATCCTTTACTAAAAATCCTAGGGAGTTCTTGTCGGTTTTTATGTCAATTTCTGCATATTTGCCATTTTCATCTTCGCCTGTAAATGGATAGTCCTTGCCTTCGCCATCTTTTGGCCATAGCCATAGGCTCCAGCCACCATCCTTCTTATCGAAATGAACTGTTACGCTAATTGTTCTTTCAGCTTGTTTTTTATCGTCTTTTTCTTCTTTTGGCTTTTCTTCTTTCTTATCTTCTACTTGGTGTTTGACGAAAGCTTCACCATAAGAATCTGTGATAGGAAGAACCCTCTTTCCATCTTTATCGTCTGATGGTTCCCTTTTTGACCAATCGGATTTTCTTACGATATAATTTACTTCTTTTAGGACCTTGTCGATGGTGATTTCTGCGTATCTTCCCTTATCATCCTTCTTGTCAAAGGCATGGGCTGCTCCATCTACTCCATCAGCCCATAGCCATACATCCCAGCCACTAGGATCTTCTCTATCATAATAGATTTTGACCGTAGTGGAAGCCTGACTTTCGCTTGCTTGGGTATAAGTGTTTGAATAAGGTCCCAAGCCTAGTAATAATACCAAACTAATTATAAAAGTTTTCATAAACTTCCTAAATTTATTTGTCATAATACCTCCTTTTTGAAAACGTTTATAAGAATATTATAAGACATAATTTTTGATTGTCAAAAAACAATTTAATATAATTTGATAAAGTCTATTGAAACTTGTATATCAAGCCTTTCTTTAATTTTAAAGTTGGAAAATATTTTTGACCATAGGAAAACCGCTATTTCTAGCGGTTATCCTTACTTATCTTCTTTTATTAATTTTCTTAGAGCCTCTATACCAAGCCTTATAGCTAGGTCTGTGTCGTGGACTACTGGATTGGCTAGGCCCTTTCTTTCTCTTTCCTGGTTGGCTACTACCAAGAAGCATGACCCTACTCTTACTTTTAGGAAGCTTCCTACTGTAAAGAGGGCTGCTGATTCCATTTCGCTGGCTAGGGTTCCTAGTCTTTTCCAGGCTTCCCACTTGTTTTTGAGATCGTAGGAGACTGGCATGAGGTCTGCTTCGTGCTGGCCGTAGAAGGAATCCTTGCACTGGACTACTCCCACATGGCTTGTTAGGCCCATTTTATTGGCGCTTTCCTTAAGAGTTGATGTTATTTCAAAATCTGCTACTGCTGGAAATTCTATTGGGGCATATTCCTTGCTGGTGCCTTCAGCCCTAATTGCTGCCTGTCCTATGACTAGGTCTCCACTTTTGACATCTAGGTCTATGCCTCCGCATGTGCCTACTCTAATAAAGGTATGAGCCCCGATTTTGCTTAGCTCTTCTAGGGCTATGGCTGCTGATGGACCACCTATTCCTGTGGATGTGACTGAGACCTTGACCCCATCTAGGTAGCCGGTGTAGGTTATATATTCACGATTGTTGCCTACTTTGACTGGATTATCGAAGTATTGGGCGATTTTTTCGCTTCTTTTAGGATCTCCTGGCAGGATTACATAGCTTCCTACATCGCCTTCCTTTAGTCCTATGTGATATTGTCTGCCATCTTCTGTATATTTCATATGACCTCCTTAATTAAATCAGCAATCGATTCCACCCTATACATGCAGACCTCATTTACATAAGGATTTGTCACATAAGATAGGGTGTATGATCTTTTAGTCGCTTTTAAAAATACTATGTCATTGTAATCATCGCCTATGGCATAGACTTCATCTTGGTATTTATAATAGTCCTTTATTATATCTATACCCTTCTGCTTATCAATTCCTCTATTTACTACATCCACTACCCCGATTGAATAATGAAAATCAAAGATATTTTCCAAATGATTTTCTACTTGTTCTGTATAAATAGCTAGGGCCATGATATCCTTATCTACATCTTCTAAATCATAAAGCTTCCTATCTTCGGTAAAGATTGTAATTTCATAATCTTTTGCGTATAGGTCAATAAATTTTTGGGCAGCTGGCTTTTTTATTACAGATTTAAAAATCTCTTTGTAGGTGTCATTGACTCTTACTAGGATATGGCCACCGTTATTAGCTATAATATAGTCAGGAGTTATTTTTCCTTCAATAAGAGGAGAAAGATTGTGGTAGGACCTGCCTGTTACAAGGCCAAAAAGATTTCCAGCATTTTGGAAATCTCTTATGGCTTTTATATCGTTTTTACTTATGGACTCGTCTATTAAGATTGTCCCATCAAAATCAGATGCTATTAGCTTCATCATCTTCTATCTTTATATATTCTATATTATTTTTCTCTAAAAGCTCTACCGCATAGTCATCCACACGATAGGCATTTCTGTAATAAATTTTCTTTATGCCTGCCTGGATTAGTGACTTGGTGCAATTTAGGCAAGGAAAATGGGTCACATAGCAAATACAATTATTTACAGCTATGCCTTCCTTGGCACAATACAAAAGGGCGTTCATCTCAGCGTGGATTGTGGCTATGCAGTGGCCATCTCTCATAGTGTGGCCTATTTCATCGCAGTGGCTATTTCCCTTAATTGACCCATTATAGCCTGTGGAAACTATCCTATTTTCGCTATTTACTATAACACAACCCACATAGGCCCTATCACAGGTTCCTCGCATAGCTACAGTTTCTGCCAACCTCATAAAATATTCATTCCATGTTAATCTATCTTTTGCCATTATTCACTCCTAAAATTTAAGTCTTATCTTAAATAGGATATCAAATAACTTGTAAGATATCAAGAGGGAAAGGCCGTAGGCTATGATATTTATGAAGATATTTGTGCCATCAGAGCTTAATATGCCTGCAGTTATCATAAAAAGTAATGAGGTGAGGCTTAGGATGCCAGACCACTTGCAAATATTTGAAATCACCTTATTTTTGACCATGTAACCTGATCTTTCTGCAGATGACTTTCCTATTAGAAAATAGGAGGCTACCCCTATTATTAAGGCTACAACTAAACCTGCCCACACGGATGATGTCTTTTCAAAGTTAACATTGGTTAAGGATAGAAAGACTTGACCGGCTGGACTTATAGTCTTTTTAAAGGCATAAAAGCTATCATTTGCCCTAGTTGCAAGGCCTTCACTAAATACTGCCATAAAGGAGAATACTATAAACTTAAACCATTCTATAAAGCCTATGGCAATTACTGAAAGTCCCACATGACCTAAGAAGTTGCCTGCTAATAGGCCTAGGGAAACGCCAACTAAACTCGTAGATATAAGAGATAGGATTGATTTTAAAATGAAAGTCCCAAATCCTTCAAAGCTAGCAATTTCAGAAAAGACCGAGCTTTTAACAAGTCCGCAAACTATGGCAGAATTTATGGCAAATAGGCCAAGGCCAAAGACTAGGCAAATGCCTATCTTCATGATAAATTCCTTTTTCTTTGACCAAGGCATCATCCTTGTAAAGTCGTAATAGTTGAGGGATTCTTCTATTGATGTCAGTGCCATGGCTAGGATGAAAATAAAAGCTATAGTAAGGCTCATAGTAATTGTTAGATTATCTACAGCCTGGAATTTATTATCCTTATATGCTTCTACGATATTTACAAAATCATCGTAGGCATAATACTTATCAAGGATCCCATTTTTGTCCATCTTTTCATATTCATCTTCACTTAACTTCCTATCCATGTCTCTAGAAAGCTTGTATTTTTCAGCAAATTCTTCAGCAAGTTTTTTGCTATCTTCTAGATATTTTTCATCAATTTTTCCATCGTCCCGATGTTCATTTTCCTTTCCCATGTATCTTTCAATTTGTATAAGGCTAGAATGGAGTCGTCTTTTATTCCAATCTATATTTTGTTTTACTCCAACGACATTTGAAAGAGTTAGGAAAAATCCTAAAAGGATAAGCCAAATAGCATATCTTTTCCAGGATATTTTTAATAGTTTCTTAAAATCTCTCATATTTTCCCTCCTGCTTCCATGTAGAAGTAATCTTCTATATTCAGACCTAGAATGTCGTATTGGACAATCTGATCATCTGATAGGTACTCGCTTAAGAGCTTATCATCAGCCTTGATCAAAATTACCTTGACCCTGCCAAGGGATGAGATTATCACGGCATTGTCTGCCAAGGTCTGAGGGAGTTTGTCCTTAACTACTACTTGAACCTTTCTGATATTTTTAGTGTCTTGGCTTGTGTTTTTAAGCTTACCATCCTTTGATAGGTAGAGGATTTCTTCACATATTCCAGCCAAATAATCTAGCTCGTGGCTTGAGGCAAGAACTGTCTTGCCAGCTTCCTTGGCATCTAATAAATAGGAAAGAATTAGCTTTTTATTTAGGACATCCATCCCATCAAGGACCTCATCGACAAGGATTATATCAGCCCCACTTGCCAAAATTGTAATTAGCCCAAGGAGATTTTTCTGACCCTTGGAGAAATTCCTAATAGTTTGGTTAGGATCAATTTCATTTTTATTAAGCTGGCAAAAGAAATAGTCGCTATCAAATTTTTCATAAATTATCTTATAAAAATCTGGCACATCCTTTGCCTTATAAAAAGAAAAGTAGTCAAACCTATCTGGCAAAAATCCTATGTGATAAATTAGTTTTGGATCATCTGCAAGTTCTTTCCCATCTAGGCTGAATTTCCCAGAGTCTGCCCTATAAATCCCGCAGAGGATTTTAAGAAGGGTGGTCTTGCCTGACCCATTTCTGCCTACTATGCCTGTGATAGTACCTGGCTTTAGGTCAAAGCTTACATCTTCTAAGACCTTGTTTTTGCCAAAGGTCTTTGTGATATTAGAAACCTTAAACATCATCTATCTCACCTCTAACTTTCTCATAAAGGGATATAATCTCTTCCTTAGTCACCTGCAAAAAAATCGCCTGGGATATATCTTCTTCTAGTTTTCTAAAAAAGTCTTCCTTTTCTAGATTAATCTTCTTATCATCTAACTTGATAATTGTGCCTATGCCCGGCTTACTTTCAATAATCCCCTGACTAGCTAGCTCCTTAAATGCCTTGGAAACTGTGGTCTGATTGATCAAAAGCTCTTTTGATAAGTCTCTTACTGACGGGAACTTATCGCCATTTCTAAAGATGCCACTTGCAATGGCTATCTTTGTTTGATCAACTATTTGCATATAAAGAGGACTGTCAGAGCTTGTATCTAGCTTAAACATCTTAACTCCTTATTGTTTGGTTATCCACCATACATCATATAATAATTATATAAGCTTTCTTAATTTTTGTCAAGAAGAAAAGCCCTAAGACTAGCTTAGGACTTACATCAAAGGAGCAAATGGCTTTAGGAGTGCACCTGCTAACCTTGTTCTTAATTTTATATTTTCAATATCTTCTTCTGTGACAAGTTGACTAACTTCAAAAAATTCATCAAAATCTTCTTTTATTGTCTCAAGGGACTTAGATTTATAAATCAGGACTCCGCACTCAAAGTTTTGGAAAAGAGCCCTGTAGTCAAGGTTGATTGTCCCAACCATGCCAATTTTTCCATCGGCAAGCCAAGTTTTGGAGTGGACAAAACCTGGGGTGTATTCATAAATTTTTACCCCGCACTTTATAAGTTCCGCATAATGAGTCTTAGCTAGGCTAAAGGCAATCTTTTTATCAGGTATGTGAGGTATGCAAATTCTCACATCTACACCCTTTTTTGCTGCTGCTTGAAGGCCTGATACTACTTCATTATCTACGATAAAATAAGGTGTCATGGCATAAATATAATCTCTGGCATTATTAACCATATCTAGGAAAATATTTTGGCTAAGCCTCTCATCATCGGTAGGATTGTCAGAAAAGGCCACATAATATCCATCGTGGCTTTCGATTGGCTTAGCCACTAGGTATTGATTATAATCTTCAACTACTCTTTCAGGATTTGCTGCATTCCACATGGTCAAAAACAAATTGGTAAGGGCATCTACTCCCTGGCCTTCAAGTCTAAGACCGCAGTCCTTCCAATGGCCGAACCTTTCATACTTGTTTATATATTCATCAGCAAGGTTGATTCCTCCAGTATAGGCCCACTTTCCATCAACAACCATAACTTTCCTGTGGTCCCTGTTATTTAGGTAGGTTGAGACAATTGGATACATCTTGGAAAAGACCCTGAATTTGATACCAAAGTCTTCCATCTCGCTTTCAAAATCACTGTGCAGCCTGGTAATAAGATTTGACCCATCTATAAGAAGTCTTACCTCAACCCCTTGATTGACCTTTTTGACCAGTTCTTCAAGGATAGTTCCCCACATATAGCCATAATCTAGGATGAAAAACTCCATAAAGATAAATTTCTCGGCCTTCCTTATATCCTTGATCATATCCTTAAACATGTCATCGCCAAGCTTATAATAAAAAGACCTGGTTTGATTGTAAACTGGAAAACCTCCTGTATTTTTAAGATAGGATGTAAGGTTAATAAACCTCTTATCTTCAGTATTTTCGATGGCTTCCTTTGTCATGGCCTTGTGGTGATTTTTGCTTGCATCTGCCTCAATTTCTAAGACCCTCCTATGTATTTTTCTATAGCCAATCCTAAAGTGAGCCATCAAAAAAGCAACCAAGGCAAAAGTAGGGGCCACAAAGATAAAAAGCGACCAGGATAGCTTCATGTAAGGATTCATATCATCTAGATTTAGGATAAGGATCATCATCACAAAGCTAATTACAGAAGAACCTCCCAATAACCAGTATTCATCAATAGCAAAGTGCCTATAAAGTCCATAAATTATAAAAATCTGACTGATAATCAAGAAGGCAAAAAGACCAGTTCTTGAGAATATAAGGCTGCCTATCCCCTTTTTAGTCTTCCTGACATATTTATTCTCTTTTACTTTTTTAAGCAATAATTTTTTCTTCTCGTTCATATGGTCATTATACCCTAATCCAATTATTTTTCTCTTATATTTGACAATATTGTTAAAGTTCATAAGATATATATAAAGATAATAAGGAGTTTAAATGAAGAATGTTTTAATTTTAAATGACTTCGTATCCAAAGGTAAGATTGCTGCAAGACTAATGGCATCAGTCCTAGCCTATATGGATGTGGAAGTTTTTTTGTTACCAACAGCAATGATTGCAAATAACTTTTCTCTAAGCGGAAATGCATTTTTAAATACGAATAGCTACATCAAAGATTGCCTAGATAATTGGACAAGGCTTGGCTTTAAGTTTGATACAATTTTTATAGGCTACATAGATGATAAGGACCAAAGAGACCTAATAAGAGATTTTCTAGAAAATCTAGACTATGAAACAACAATCATCCTAGACCCAATAATGGGAGATGATGGTAGTCTCTATCCAGGTCTTGATGATGGAAAAATTGAAAATTACAAGTCCCTTCTAGACCTGGCTGACATTGTAATTCCAAATGAAACAGAAGCAAAGTTTTTAGACCTTGATATAGATTCTTTTAAAGATAATAAGAAAGAATTGATTATAACTTCTAGTAAGGATGAAGATAAGGATTGTGTCAAAGTCTATGGCAAAAATGAATTCACAATCTATTTTGACAAGCAAGACCTCAAGGTCGGTGGGTCTGGAGATTTGTTCGATGGACTTTTCATAGGCTATAAATTGAAAAATTATGACTCAGAAGCTGCAATTGATAAGACTTGCCAGGATATAATCAAAATTTTAAGGGCCAATGATAAAGATAAACCTGGTGCAAGCGAGGTAAATATTGAAAAATACCTCACACTTATAAAGGGATAGGAAAATGCAAATAGCAGATAAAGCCTATTTCAAAAAATCTCTTGAAATAGCCTGGCCAGCTGTTCTTGAGTTTTTATTTATTTCCATAGCAGGTATGATAGATACCTTCATGGTATCAAGCATGGGACCATCAGCCATATCAGCGATAGGACTTGTTACCCAGCCAAAATTTATAGCCCTATCAGTTTTCTTCTCCATAAATGCATCTGTATCAGCACTTGTAGCCCGTAGGCAAGGAGAAGGCAAGAGATTTAAGGCAAATGAAACCCTTACAACAGCACTCTATATAATGATATTTTTTGTAATAGTAGTAGACCTAATCATGATTCCTCTGGCAGATCCAATCCTTAAATTTGCTGGATCAAATACAGATACCCACGACCTAGCCTACCAGTATTACATCATAACCATGGTAGGAATGTTCTTTAACTGCCTATCAATGCTAATAAATGCTGCCCACAGGGGATGTGGCAATACAAGGATAGCCTTCTTTTCAAACCTTGTATCATCCTTTGTAAATATTGGATTTAACTTCCTACTCATAAATGGTAAATTTGGATTTCCAAAAATGGGAGTAGCCGGTGCAGCCCTTGCCACAGTTTTGGGAACAGTCGTAGCATCCATAATGTGTATAATAAGTCTATTTTCAAAGACTTCTTATATGAACTTTAGCCAAATAATAAAAAGTAAATTTAAATTTTCATTAGAAATTGCAAAAGAAATCAAAAACCTAGCAGTAAATATCTTCATAGAAAATGTATCAGCCAGGGTAGGATTCTTAGTAACAGCAATAACAGCTGCAAAACTTGGAACAGATGCCTTTGCAGCCCATAATGTCGGAATGAATTTCCTATCCATATCATTTTCCCTAGGAGATGGTATGCAAGTAGCAGCCATAGCCCTAACAGGAAATGCTCTCGGTGCTGGTCTAAAAGAAGAAGCTAAAAAATACGGCAAAACCTGCCAGCAAATAGGATTTTTAGCATCACTTATAATATCTGCAATATTGATATTTTTCGGAAGAAACATATTTTCTATATTTTTTAATAAAGAACATTTACTTGACATGGGCGTTGAAATTTCAAGGTTCTTGATATTTATCAACCTCATACAAATATCACAAATCATCTATGGGGGTTGCTTAAGAGCCGCAGGTGATGTAAAATATACCTTAGGAGTTGCACTAGTATCTGTTACATTGATCAGATCAATAGTAACTCTTATCTGTGTTAACATACTAAACTTAGGACTAGCTGGTATCTGGATTGGTATCCTATCTGACCAAGCATCAAGGTTTGTAAGTTTAAGATACAGATTCAACAAAGGAGAATGGGTACACAAAAAAATTTAGGAGGGTACAAATGAAAAAATTACTATCACTACTAGCTCTATCTTTAGTACTAACAGCATGTGGAAACTCAGCAGACAAGAAAGCTGAAGAACCAACAGAAACAACTACTAAAACAGAAGCTCCAGCAGAAGAAAAAGCTGAAGACAAAGTAGAAGAAGCAAAAGATGCTCAAGAAGATGCTGACAAAGCTGAAGATGAAGCAAAAGATGCAGCTAAAGATGCAGCTGAACAAAAAGTAGAAAAAGAAACAGAATCAAAAGACAAAGGAAATAACTAATAGTAATTTCACTAAGTCAAAAAGCCATCCATTTGGGTGGCTTTTAAATTTCTTCTGTGGTATAATAAATCTATATTTGGGGAATTAGCTCAGCTGGGAGAGCGCTTGGCTGGCAGCCAAGAGGTCAGGGGTTCAAGTCCCCTATTCTCCACCAAATAGCAAACATCCGAGGAATTGGTTCTCGGATGTTTTTTTATAATAAGATTTTTTTCAAGTTCAATAACTTCTGCCACATCTTATTTATTTTAAGGTATATTTACATAAAGGAGAATTTCATGGATATGGAAAATATTATTAAAATAGATGATGATTTAGAAAGAAATGAGGAACTCTACAAGCTTTTTGATGAAGAAGCCCGTCTTAAGTCAAGAACTGGCCTGGTTGAGAAAATTACTACCCAAAGGGAGATTAATAAATTAATTAATATAGATTCCAAGGTCCTTGATATAGGGGCTGGTACAGGTGTTTATACAATCCCCCTTGCTCATAAGGTTAAAGAAGTCATTGCCTTTGAGCCAGCTAGCTCAAATTTTAAGACCTTAGAGGCGAAGGCTAAGGATTTTTCAAATATAAGGGCCTATAATAAGTCATCTTTTGACCTTAAAGACTTGGAAGATAATTATTTTGACCTAGTCCTAATCTTTGGTCCTATGTACCATCTCTCTAATGAAAAAGACAGAAAGGATGTCCTAAAAGAAGCCAAAAGAATCTGCAAGGATACTGGTCATATCTTAATTTCCTTTATAAATCACGATATGGTTTTAATTAGCGAAACGATAAACTTCAATACAGATATTTTTTCAGGGCCTAGCTATGATAGTGGAAAACAAAGGTTAATTGATAGGCCCTTTGTATTTTTTAAGGTCAATGAAGCTAAAAAAATGATTGAAGAAGCGGATATAAAAATAAAAGAAATAATAGCAAGCGATGGTTATGCAGAAGTTTTGAGTAATAAGCTTGAGGAAATGACTGAAGAATCCTTTAAAAATTACCTAGATTGGCACCTAAGCCACTGCAAGGACCCAGAAAGTCTCGGTGCTACTAACCACCTACTTTTTGTTTGCGAGAATAAAAAATGAAAAATATCAACTTATACATCCCAAAAGAAAGGGAATTAGACTTTGCCAAAAATCTCCTAAAAGATCCTGCCACCATGGCCTACAAGATTGGCGTAGCACCCTTCATTTTTTCCAATAAAATTTTCATTGAATAGAGATATAATAATGATATAATAATGATACAATAATGATATAATAATGATATAAAGGAGGCTTTTTTATGATAAACATTCGCCCAGTAACAGATTTGAGGAATAAATTTTCTGAGATAGAAGAGACTGTTATAAATTCAAATTCACCAGTTTTTTTAACAAAAAACGGTTATGGAACAATGGTTCTAATGAGTATAGACCAATATTCTGCTCTTACAAATGAGATTGAAGTTAAACTCGACGAGGCTGACAAGCAAGCCGCTATTTCTAACAAGCGCCTAAATAAAGATGAAGTTTTTTCTAAGGTCCGAGAAAGTATAAATGCAGAAGAAAACTTATAAACTAAAGTTCTTGCCACTTTTCCAAGAAGATCTATTAGCAATCACTAGCTATATTTCTTCAAACTTACAAAATCCAGCTTCTACTTATAGACTGGTTGATGAAATTGAAAATGCTATCGATAAAAGGCTAGAAAACCCATTGATTTTCGATCCCTTCAATTCCAAAAAACATAGAGTTTATCCTTATTACAGGATTTAAGTTAAGAATTATATTATTTTCTATGTAGTTATAGGAGACATTATGGAAGTCAGGAGGATTCTTTACTCGAAACGTGATTTTGAGAGTATACTATAATTCATTTTATAATATATAATCTTAATAAGCTGGTAAATTATAAATAATGAAAAATATAAAATTATATCAACCAAAAGAAAAGGAATTAGACTTTGCGAAAAATCTCCTAAAAGATTCTAAAACCATGGCCTACAACAAGGGATATGATTTGGATTTTCCTGGCTATGATAAGGAAACTGGCACTATTACTCATGACCAGGCTTATTGGGAAAAATGGTATGACCTTTATTTTACTAATCCAGGAGAATATTTTTACGCCTATATCTATGACCAATATTTAAAGGTCTTTGTAGGTGATGTGAATTTTCATCCTTCAAAACTTAACCCTTATACAAGGGATATAGGAATTGTGATTAAGGACGAATTTAGGGGCCAGGGCTACGGAAAAATTGATCTTAGGCTTCTAATCAAAAAAGCTTTTTCCTTTGATTCTATAAGGGCTCTTGCCAATAATTTTGAAAAAGAACGTGCTATTGCCTTGAAAATCCACCAGGATTTGGGATTTAAAATTATAGACGATAAGGAAAATGTACTTAAGCTTATTTTAGAAAAATAAAATTTCCAAAGAAAAACCAGCTTGATAAGCTTCAAAAAGCTATTTAAGCTGGTTTTCTTTGTTATTAGATTTTGAAAAAACTATTTATTTAGTTTCTCATAGATTTCTTTAATTTTTTCTATTATTTTCTCATCTTTTATTTCAGTTATTTTTTCTACTGTTTTTTCTAGGCCAAGATTCTCTATGTCTTTTTCAAGCTCTACTGCTTGGCCATCTTCATTATTTCTAAAGTTTAGGGCTGCAGCTAGGCCTACTAAAAGATTATCTACTGGAAGCTTGTATTCTAGAGCAGTATTGATTGGTTTTACAAATCTTTCATTAACTGATAGCTTTCTTATTGGCTCCCTGCCTACTCTTTTTACATCATCCTTTAGGTAAGGATTTTTAAATCTCTTGATGATTTTTTCTATATAGGCAAAATGGTCTTCCTTATTGAAGCCAAATTTTGCTATTAGGGCCTCGCCTGATTCTTGCATTATTTTTCTTACTTGGTCTTCTATTTCAGGATCATTTATAGATTCGTCGATTGTTCCGTATCCTTTTAGGCTTCCTAAATAAGCTGTAGAGGCATGGCCTGTGTTTAGGGTGAAGAGTTTTCTTTCGATATAAGCTTCAAGATTTCCTACTAGGTTCATTCCTTCAATTTGAGGAATTTCTCCCTTAAAGCCAGCTTCTTCTACATTCCATTCATAGTAATTTTCAACTGTTACATCTAGTGGATTTTCATTTTTAGATGGTGGTACTATCCTGTCTACTGAACAGTTTGGAAAGCCTACATACTTGTCAGCGTAGGCTTTGGCCTCATCATCAAGCTTTTCATAAACATAGCCCTTTAGGGATTCACTTGCCTTTATGGCATTTTCACAAGCTATGATATTTAAATACTTATCAGAATCTGCTTCAAATCTTTTTTCTATTCCACTTGCGATTTTTCCTGCAATTTTAACTAGGTTTAGAGGTCCAACTGCAGTTGTAATTATAGCTGCATCGGCTATTTCATCTACAATTTCATCTCTTGTTGAGTTTACAGCTGATATACCTTCTACTTTTATATCTTCATTTTCTACATCTTTTACATGGATTGTGTAGGCCTTTTCTTTGTTTATTAGGTCTATTACATTATCAAATACGTCTGCGAAAACTAGGTCGTAACCTGCATTTTTTAGGAGGTAGCCGATAAAGCCCCTACCTATATTTCCTGCTCCAAATTGTATTGCTTTTGTCATTTCACTCTCCAAATTCATCTAAAAAGTCTTGTTTATTTGTTGTATTTTTAAGTTTTTCTGTTAGCTCTTCGCTGATTTTAATTGCTACACTTGATAATACTTCTAGGTGCTCATCACCTTTTCCAGCTATACCTATTACAAGATAAGCTTTTTCTCCATCAAAATCTACTCCATTAGGATATTGAAGGAAAACTAGGCCAGACTTGTGGATGGTTTTTTTAGCTTCGTTTATACCGTGAGGAATGGCTATACCAAGGCCCATGTAGGTTGTTGCTAGCTTTTCTCTTTCAAGCATATAGTCTATATATTCCTTATCTACACAACCAAGTTGTACTAGTTCTTCACCTGCTCTTATGATGGCTTCTTCCTTGCTAACGCTGTCTAAATTTAAAAATATATTTTTTTCTTCTAATTTGATATTCATCTTATTCTCCTTCTTTTTCTATATTTTCCCTAATTATATTATATATTATTTCTCTTAGGTTACGGTCAATTTTATTTTGATTTAGAGTCCTAAGAGCCCTTAAAAAAGCATCATCACTTACAATTTTTTCACTGATTTCTGAGAAAAATTTTATTATCTCATCTTTTTCGTCAAGGCTTGATATCATTACAATTACAATATCATGACTATCTTCAATCTTTCCAAAACCTAGCTTTGGTCTATTTATCTCACATTTTGCATGGATCAAATAAAGATTAAATTCCTCATAATAGGTCGGATTTAACTTATTTCTTTCAACTATGGCTTCAAAAATCGTCTCTCCTTCTAGCCTATCATCCGAAACTAATTTTGAAGCTTTTTTATAAGGGTCATCTTTCTTTTCAAGATAAAAATACTTGGTATTTTCGTAAAGATTGTTGAGATTAGTTGAAATTTCGAAAATTTTTTGCCCCAAATCTATTTTGGATTCTCCTATCTCTTTCGAAGAAATTTCACTAAATGACTTTTTCACATTTCCACCATTATAGTATTTTTTTCTTGAAATCTCCCTTAACTTGGTGGTAAGTTTCAAATAATCATCTTCATCTGCTAAGGCAGGCATTTCTATATAGGCAAAATCGCTTATATCACCTTCTTCCATAAGGCTATTAATTTTAACGGTTGATACTATTAAATCTACATCATTTTCCTCTAAAAATTCTCTATTCAGATTCATTATAGAAGCATTATTTACTATATTGGCATTCGAGAATCGGTTTTTAATTTTAGTCGCAAGTAACCTTGATGTACCATAACCAGTAGGGCAAACTGTAAGGATATTAACCCCTACATTTTGGCTTATCTTTGATTCTATAGCTGTTATAAAGTGAATAGCTATATAACCAATTTCATCATCAGGTATTTGCGTATGGCTAGGTAATTTTCCCTCATCTCTGATGATGTCCGGACCAATTTCCTTAAGACTTTCATAGATTTGTCCATACTTATCTCTTATTTCATCCAGAATAGGATTTTTAATAGCAAGCCTGTATTTTAGCCTAGTTAAGGCTGGCATTATATGTGCCCTAAGATCACTTTCAAGCCTCAGGTCATCTTTAAGGTTGAGCCTGTAAAGCTTATCCATCTTTTCTATGAGTTTTTTTGTAATATTAAGGGACTGGCTAGCTTCATTTATATCAAAATTTTCGTTTTTGTCATCGGTTATTTTTGTGCCCTTAATATGCATGGCCACAAAATATATTTCGATATCAGGAATTTCTATATTAAATTCTTCTTCCAAGTCCCCTATGATTTCTTTGGCAAGTTCATAATCCTGGCTTGACTTAAGATTTTCAACCAAATCTTCGTTGAAATCTATTTTTTTATCCTGCCTAAGTCTCTCAATAGATAAAGATATATGAACTAGGAGGCTAAAATAAGAGTTGTCCGAAATGCTAATTTTTAGCCTAGCAAAGGTCTTATCCAGTGATTTTTTGGTCCTATTTATGATATCTAGATCTATCATTGATAAGATATCATTTTCCCTTATGAGAGTTACCTTGACATCATCATAAATATCCCTCAATATTTCTATTTTCTTATCATCATCTAGCATATCATTGATAAGCTTGGCCTGGGCCTTCCTGATGGCCTTTTCCCTGCCTTCAATACTTACTCCCACTCCTCGCTTTCTGATAAGCTTTATGTCGTAAACTGACAACCATTTTTCAATTATGTCTAAGTCCTCTACCAAGGTTTTTTCAGATATTTTTAAATATAGGGTAAAAACAAAATACTTTATTGCTTGCTTGCTAGTTAAGAGTCTTGAGAGAATAAAATTTACCCTTTCAACCCTCTCATACTGCTTGGATGAATCCACCATTTCTAAAAGCTCATAAAGATAAGCAATTGATTCCCTAGATTCATTTAATATAAGACCTTGACCTGGTTTTTTGGTTAGAGAGAAGTCATTTTCATATAAAAAATCTTCAATAAGAGGCAAATCCCTTTGGACAGTCCTTGTAGATACACCAATTTTCTTAGCTATATCATTTACTGTTATATAGTCATCCTTATTATCTCCAATTATATGGATGATATTTTTTTGTCTTTGAGATAAATTATATGCCTTCAATGACCTCCCTCCCTTCTATTTATTATTTTGTAAATCTTTCGATTAATTGATTGATACCTGGATCTGCTAAGAAGTTTTTGATTGGAATTATTTCATATCCCTTAGTCTTGTCTACTCTTTCAACTAAGTTTTCATTTGTAACTATTATATCAGCCCCTTCTGGTATTTCTGAAACTGGTGCGTGAGTTACTTCAACATCATATGGTGAATCTTTGATTGCATTTCTAAATCTTGATGCACCCATAGCTGATGAGCCCATTCCCGCATCACAGGCAAAAACTACCTTATGAACATCTTTGGCTGCCTTTACTGTATTTGTAGTTGATGCTTCTTTCTTAACTTCGCCCTTTGATTCTGCCTTAGAACTTGCAAGATCTGATTTTGCCTTTTCAAAATCAACTGTGCCTCCCTTAGCAAAGGCTCTCTTTACAAAAATAGAGGCTATTAAAAATGATACTACTGCCGCTATTATAACAGAAATCATAATCTTAATATGGTCTCCAGGCGCTGCCAAAGACATTATTGCTATGATTGATCCAGGGGAGGCTGCTGATCTTAGACCAGTATTTAAAAGAAGATTTGTTAAAACTCCTGAAAAACCACCCGCTATTACAGCTAGTAATAGGTATGGATTCATTAGTACATATGGAAAATATATTTCGTGGATACCACCTAGGAAGTGGATTATCATAGCACTTGCTGATGAATTCTTTGAGTCACCCTTACCAAAGAAGAAATAGGCTAAAAGTATACCTAGACCTGGTCCTGGGTTAGCTTCTATTAGGTACATTATAGATTTACCCATTTCTGATACTTGGTTAGCACCAATTGGAGTAAATATTCCGTGATTGATGGCATTGTTTAAGAATAAAATCTTAGCCGGTTCAACAAAGATTGATACTAATGGAAGAAGTTTTTTGCTAATTAAGAAATCAACTCCACCTTCTAAAACAGCTGTTAAGCCTGCTAAAAGTGGTCCAATTCCGTAGTAACCAAGGATTGCTAGAAGCATTCCGATGATACCTATAGAAAAGTTATTGACCAGCATTTCAAATCCTGCTGGGATTTTTCCTTCAACACCCTTATCAAACTTCTTGATAACCCATCCTGCAAAAGGTCCCATGACCATAGCACCCATTAGCATTGGTATTTCAGCTCCTGCTATAACACCGGCTGTAGCGATAGCTCCTATTACTGCCCCTCTTTCACCGCCAACTAATTTACCACCTGAATAAGCTATTAGGGTTGGTAAGAGATATTTTAATAAAACATCTACCATTGCGGCAAGCTTTTCATTTGGTAAGTAACCTTTAGGTATGAAAAGAGCTGTGATAAATCCCCATGCAATAAACATACCAATATTTGGCATTACCATTGCGCTTAGGAACCTTCCAAAACGCTGCACACTATTTTTAATGTTAGTATTTCTGTCCATAATTTCCTCCTTTTTCATTTAGACAAATAAACTTCTTAATCTTATTATAGCTCTTTTCTATAGGCCTGTGCAAGCGTTACTAAGCGTAGTTTTGTCACCATCGTTGGTGACAAAATGTAAAATTAAAAAACCAGGGATTATCCCTGGCTGTCACATATCCATTATCTCCATCTTGTCTAGTTCATCTTTTTGTTTTTTCTTATTTTTGTAGTAAATATAAACCAAATACTGAATCATCGTTGGTATATTTGCTATAATAAGGCCTACAATGAAGCCTGGTATGGTGACCTGATTTTTCCCATAGGCATCAAAAGTTACTTGTCCTATATACCAGGCAAGTGTACTTAGAAAAGATAAGATTGGTATTATTAACCCCCATCTTCCCTTGGTATTTTTACAAATTATGATTTGAATTATAAGTGGAATTAAAAAAGTATATATCCCTAAGCCTAAAAATAATCCTAATAATTTTTTCATTTCTCTCTTCCTTCCCTTTTGTATTCTTCAATCAAAATCTTGGCAGCATCTAGGGTGATTTTTCCGTCTATGGCCATTGATTTAATTAGACTTACATAGGACTTATCTTCCTTGTCTAATAGTTTTATTTTTTCAATCAGCCTATCAAGCCTAAGCCTGACTGTCGGATAGGATACACCGTAGATTTTTGCCATTTCCTTTAAGGATCCCGATTCTAGGATAAATCTCTTGATAAAGTCGATTTCGCTATCATCGAGATTTTCTATCCATTCTCTCTTATCATTTCCCATGGCATCCTCCTTTGTTACTACCATTATAAACCTAAATAATATTAAAGTCAAATTTAATTTTATTAAATATAATCGAAAAACTTACTTTAATATTATTTTAATGTGTAAGATTCCCCTTTTAGGTTATATATAAAATAAGGAGGATCTATGAAATTTTTACACACAATGATTAGAGTCAAGGACCTTGATAAGTCCTTTAAGTTTTATACTGAAGAATTAGGATTTAGAGAATCAAGAAGAAAGGAATTTCCTGAAAAAAAATTTGATTTAGTTTATCTAATTCTCCCTGATTCACCAGAATTTGAATTAGAATTAACCTACAATTACGACCAGGAAGAGCCTTACGATCTAGGTACAGGCTATGGTCACATAGCTATTTCCCACCCAGACATTATCTCTCTAAGGGAAGATTTTGTGGCTAAAGGCTATGAGGTGACAGAAATTAGAGGCCTTAGGCCAGATTCTAATAAATATTTCTTCGTAGAAGACCCAGATGGTTACAGGATAGAGATTATCCAAGAAAGATAAAAAATCCGGATTTGATCTTTTGATCTCATCCGGATTTTTAAATTCTATAATTTATATTCTTCTTCTCTTTTCCAAAGAGGGTCTTCTATGCCTTGGCTTTTTTGTCTTTCATAATCATCCATCACTTCTTTTACCTTCTTAAAGAGCAGGAATAAGCTGATTACATTGATAAATACAATTATACCTACAAAAACATCTATAATGCCCCAGACCACGTGAAGGTCTAGTTTGGTTGAAATTATAAACATGGCAAAGGCTGTTAACCTATAGATCCAAAGTGGGATTTTTGCTTTTTCCTTAAATATTAGAAGGACATTGGTTTCGCCATAGAATAAGTCTGCTATTAGGGTTGTAAAACCAAACATTAGCATGGCAAAAAATATCATCCAACGACCAAGGTTGCCAAGTTGTGATTGGAAGGCATCTTGGACTAGGACTATACCGTCATTTCCATTGCCTAGGACTCCTGTAAGCATGATAGCAAAGGCTGTTAGGGTACAAATTATGATTGTTGTGACAAAGGTTCCAAACATGCCCAAAAATCCTTGCTCTGCCGGATGTTTAACATCTGCTGAAGCATGCATGATACCTGCTATACCATTACCAGCATCGTTTGAAAATAAGCCCCTTGCAACCCCATACCTAAAGGTGGTCATTACTGTATAACCACCAAGGCCTGCGAAGGCTTGTTTAAGGCCAAAGGCACCTTTAAAGATATCTGAAAACATTGCTGGGACCTTAGTAATATTTGTAAGCAGGATAAATAAAACTGCAAGTATGTATAAACCCGCCATAACTGGAACTATCTTGCTTGAAATATCTGTAAGCCTTTTAACCCCACCGATTGTAACTATGGCAGCAATTATCGTAATCACTACCCCTATGTAAATTGGATTAATATTAGATACGCCTGTAAGGGCTTGAGCTATGGAGTTTGTCTGCATGAAGGCTATGCAAAGGCCTACACCAATTATGTAAAAAATAGCAGTTATGACTGACATTATTCTAGATTTTAGACCAAATCTCACATAGTAGGCAGGACCGCCCCTGTAGGTTCCATCTTCTAATTTTACCCTATAAATTTGTCCTAGTACTGTTTCAGCAAAGGTTATAATCATACCAAGTAGAGCTGTAATCCACATCCAAAATATAGCCCCAGGACCTCCAGCTACAAGGGCTGTTGCAACTCCTACAAGGGATCCTGTCCCAACCTGACCACCTACAGCTGTTGCAAGGGCTGCAAAACCAGATACATTTGAATCTGATTTCAGATTTTTCTTAATGACATGGAAGATATCCTTTGCATAGCGAAATTGGGGAAAGCCAAGCCTTATTGAATAATAAAGGCCCACCCCCAAAAGGACATAGCCAATTACATTGGCCCACATAAAGTTTGCAATATCAATAAATATATTCATAATTCTCCTCTCAATTTACTACATTTTTCGCTTTACCTGCTTGAAAGGCCCTGATATTATCTATGGCAATTTCTAGAAGCCTCTGACGAGTTTCAACCGGTCCCCAGGCCATGTGTGGGGTTATGATTATATTATCATAAGCAAGCATTGGGTTATCGTCATTAATTGGCTCAGTTTTATTGACATCAAGGGCTGCCCCATAAATCTTGCCTGAATCTAAGCCTGCCATTAGGGCATCCTCATCAATTAGGCCGCCCCTTGCTGTATTTATGATAATAACACCATCTTTCATCTTAGAAATTGAATCTTCGTTGATAATATCTTTTGTCTGATCATTTAAAGGTAGGTGAAGGTCTATTATATCGGATTTCTCAAATATTTCATCCTTGCCCACATATTCTACAAAAGCCTTTGCCTCTTCATTCTCGCTCCTATTGTAAGCAATAACTTCCATTCCCATGGCCTTATATATTTTGGCAGCTGCAAGTCCAATCTTACCAAGTCCCATAATACCAATGGTTTTGCCAACTAGTTCTATTAATGGAAAATCTCCAAAATACCAGAAGCCTTCCTTTTTCCAGCGACCCTTTCTAACTTCCCCATCATGGTGACCTACCCTTGTTGTTAGCTCAAGAAGGAGAGCAAGGCCAAACTGGGCCACAGCATCAGTTCCATAAGCTGGCACATTTGTAACGACAATCCCATTTTCCCTAGCGGCGTCTAGGTCAATGCTATCAAAACCTGTCGATAAGACCCCTATATATTTTAATTTTGGGAGCTTTTCCATAGCTTCTCTAGTTATTTTTGTATAGCAAATAAGGAGAATTTCAGCATTCTTGGCCCTTTTAATTATTTCTTCTATGTTGTTTGGGCATTCCTTATAAACTGTCACATTTCCAAGCTTCTTTAGGCTATCAAAGCTCATATCGCCTGGATTTAGGGGTTTAGAATCAAGAATTACAATATTTGTCATTAAAATCCTCTCTTAACTTATCAAATTCATAATGACTTAGACCATAATCTCCTAGTTCAAATCTTCCCAATCTATGAAAATCAGACCCTCCTGACATGATGAAATCAAATTTTTCAGCAATTTCCCTTGCTCTTTCAAAATCATCGCCCTTCATCCTGGAGTGATTGATTTCAATTCCTCTTAGGCCAAAGCCTGCGTACTTTTCAATCTCATCCCAATTGTCATATTCTTGTGGATGGGCAAGAATTGATAGGCCAGAATCTTCATTTATGGCAGAAATGGCATCCTTTACTGGTATGTAGCCCATTTTCCTTGCTAAATCATTTGTAGTTTTTTCCTTAAAGATAACCTTAAAGCCAAGACCCTCCATCTTTTCTGGATACTTGGCCTTTAGGGCCCAAAATATATCTGACTTATAGATTATGGAATTTGGGGCAAATTTTTTGACAAAATCATAGTCAAGGTCAAATCCCTTTTTAGCAAGATCTGGCAAAAGCTCGATGTGACAGGCTTCTCTAAGCTTATTTGTATGATCATTAAGTTTTTTAATATTAGGCGTGGAATCTGGCAAGAAAAGACCTACTATGTGAACTTTTTTACCCACTTCATAGTCATAGGCTGATATTTCTATCCCCTTTATAGTTTCAAGACCGTAAGCCTTGCTGAGGACCTTTATTTTATCATAATGATCGCACCTATCGTGGTCTGTTATGGCAATTTTTTTAAGGCCTGCATCAGCCATCATTTTTATTACTTCTTCTATATCATAATCCCCATCTGAATAAGATGTGTGCATGTGTAAGTCTGCGTATTTCATAGTTTCCTTTCTTTTTGGAAGAATTTTTTAATAAAAAAAGGAGCCGTTTTGCCAGCCCCTATTTTTATTTATTTGGAGTCAACTTAACTGTGGATGTAAGAATATCAGAATATGTGTATGACACTACTCTTTCCACATCAAAATCATTGTTGACCTTTACTGTAAATACACTTGGAAATGCATCTACTATGACACCTGTCTTAGTTTTAACTCTCTTCCTGCCCATATCGGCTTTGAGAATTACTTCCTTACCTACCGAACTTTCAACTTCTTTTCTAATATCGTGAACTGATCTTTGTGCCATCTAATCATCCTTCCGTTTGATACTTATATCATTATACCCTAGAGGGACGTATTTGTCAAAAAATATATATTATACACCTGCTAAAAGTATTGTCAAATATTTTTCGCAAAGTTTTTATAGCTGATCAAATGGGTAGATATCAGTATTTTAGATATGTTTATAGAAGGCAAGATATGCTTTAAAAGTCTGATATAAATCTGCCTTTGAGATAACTTCTAAAGGAGCATGCATAGATACCACTGGTGTACCGCAATCGACTACACTCATGCCGTATTCTGCAAGAATATAAGCAATTGTTCCACCACCACCCTGGTCGATTTTACCAAGCTCACCTGTTTGCCAAATAGCAGCATCTTTTCCAAAAGCGGTCCTCACCTCTGCTAGATATTCGCTGTCAGCATCATTTGAGCCACCCTTGCCACGGCTGCCTGTATATTTAGTTAGGCAAACCCCATGGCCAAGCTTGGCTGTATTCATCTCTTCTGTAGCCTCTAAGAAATTTGCATCTTCTGCTAGGGTCACATCTGCTGAAAGCACCTTAGAATTTCTAAGTGCACGCTTTAAGTTAACAACATTTCCCTTGCCAAAGGCATTTAGGATTTCAAGGGTCATGTCTTCGAAAAATTGGCTGGTCATGCCTGTTGCACCAACAGATCCTATTTCTTCCTTATCTACAAATAGTCCAACTAGGGTCTTTTCTGGATTTTCTACTTCTAGAATTGCCTTAAGGGCTGCATAAGAGCATACCTTATCATCGTGGCCATAGGCCATAATCATTGACCTATCAAGGCCTACTTCACGAGCCTTTGTAGCAGGTATTACATTTAGCTCAGCTGTAAGGAAATCTTCCTCTTCTATTCCATATTTTTCATTTAAAATCTTAAGGACATTTTTCTTAATTGGATTTTCCTTCTCATCCTTAAGTGGAATTGAGCCAACCATGATATTAAGCTGCTCACCTTCTATAACCTCACCGGCCTTTTTTTGGTTAAGGTCGGCTGAAAGGTGGATTAGAAGCTCAGATATGAAAAATACTGGCTCATCATCAGCTTCTCCAATTGAAATATCAACCTTTTTCCCATCCTTAGTAAAGGCAACTCCCACTAGGCTTAGGGGAATATTTGTCCAGTGATATTTCTTAATACCTCCATAATAGTGGGTCTTAAGGTAAGCTGCGTGGCTTTTTTCAAAAAGTGGAACTGGCTTAAGGTCAAGCCTTGGGCTATCTAGGTGGGCACCGACAATAGTCATACCCTTTTCTAAATCCTCCCTACCAATCACAAACATTGCCACAGCCTTATTTCTATTGATAACATAAGCTTTAGAACCTGCCTTAAGGTCACCACTTGCGATTAAATCATCAAGATTTCTAAAACCAGCTGCCTCAGCTCTTTTAACAATCTCCTTAACAGCCATTCTCTCAGTCTTAGCCTTATCCATAAAGTCTAGGTAATCTTTAGACATGGCTTCTAACTTATCAAGGTCAGCCTCATCCATGGCAAGCCAAGCATTAGTTCTTTTATATTCCATATTTCCTCCCAATTAAAAGGAGACACCTGTCCCCTGTATTTCTTTTTATATTATTATACTAGTTTACGATGAAATTTATCTATTTTTTTCAAATACTTATACAAAAAAGAGCGAAAGATTTCTCTCTCGCTCAAAGTATTTCTCCTGAATATCATATTATTTTCGGGAGAATTTTACTTACTTATTAATTTCTTTTTCTAGTTCTTGAAGAACTTTTATAATTTCTTCAAAGTTGGGATATTCTCCATATATCATTTCTGACATAGCCCTATAATCTTTTTCTATTTCAGAAAATCGAAACTCTCCTGGAACTAACTTTAATCTACCATTTAATGCATCTTCATACCTAGCCCACTTTCTGGGGTAGAATTTCATTTTAAATTCAATCACTTTTTTTAATAAATCTTTGTCCTTTAAGGCTTTATTTTTAAAATCTGAATCTGCTATCTTATATAGGTCATAAAAGTGTCTTGCATACCTATGGGGCATAGGAGAATCTTCTGGTCTATTTGCTTCATGATGAAGTATAGTAGCCTTTTCCCAAAAGGTTCTTTCTGCTGATACTGTTCTAATATTAGTTTTTTCTTTAAATACATTTGGATAGGCTTCACCAATTATAGGTAAAACTTCAACATCAATTGCTGGTGTCCATGCTGCAAGGCTTCCTATTTCAAGCCTTATATTTTGACTTAAATAATTAGATTTAAAAATTTTAGGATATTTACATAGAATTGTTTGTGGGTCTATTGTATCTATGGAAAATTTAAAGTTAAAATCGTTTAAATCTTGTTCTAAAACTTTTAAAAATTCATCTCTTAAAAATTCTTCTGTCTTTTCATTAACCGCTTTGTTGAATTTATCTTGCTTGGTATTTGACCTTTCTAACCATGGTTCTTTTTCTTCATATCCTAATACTCTCCAATCTAAGATTAGATCTATATCTTCAGAAAATCTTTCTATAAGTCCAAAGCATTTTGAAAGTGATGTGCCACCTTTAAAGGTAAAATATTCTTTCCATTTATTTTCTTTAAATAGATAGTCTAAGATAAAAGTAACCCAATAGTCCTTTTCAATGACTGCTTCAGATATATTTTTCTTTCTTGCAGTATTGACTATTAAGACCCTTAGATCTTCTTTGTTTTCTATATAAAACTTATTCATTTTGACCCTCACAAATTTCCCTTATCACTTCATATATCCATGATGGAACTGATTTTGATTCGTTCATTAAGTTTATTCTTTCTTTTTCACTTAAGTTTTCTCTTATCTTTTGTATAACTTCGCTAGTTATATTTTCTTTGCCCAAAGACTTAATTGCTTGAATAACTGTTGCCGTCTTTAGGGACATATTGGCAATTTCTCCTGGATTTACTTTTTTAAATTCTAAAACCGTATTCCCAATTTTATATTCCTTATATCTTCCACTAGATATATATTTATAGTGAGTCGGAACTTGTGTTGAAAGTCCTAATAAGTTTAAGGCTGTGCTATTATATGGTGCAATATTCCAATTGTATTTTCTTGATATAGCAAGTGCTAACTCATGTATTGATACTGCTTCGTACTCTCCAATTAATTCACTGTATCTTGGATTGTAATAAAAGCCATCAATTACACGCTTAATTTTATCTTCGTCTGCTAATCTTTTTAATATCTGTCTAACCGTAGCATTAGATGCAATATCTAAAAAGTCATTTGCAAAAAATACTTTATGTGAGTCGAAGCTATTTATTTTATCTGATATTATTTCCATATATGAACTCATTACAATTCTCCTTTGTCACGGATATTGTATCATATTCGTGACAAAAATTCAATCACAATAAACTTTGCTAGATCAAAATCTTATATATTTTTTTATTTCTTGTATAAATATAAAAGGAAAGCACAGATTTTCCGCACTTTCCTTTGTAATTTTTTATTAAATTAGTTTCCAAATGTTTTTAGCATATGCCACTGGGTCTTCGATTTCTAGACCTTCTATGAGTCTTGCTTGGTCTAAGAGGAGCCTTGCTATCATTTTTGCCTGGTCTTTATCATCCTTGTAGGCTTTTTCTAAGAGGTCGTAGGCCTTGGTTTTGTTTGAGATTTCTAGGACTTTTTCTGCCTTGATGCCAAAGGCGTTTGGTTGGTCTTTGAGGGCCTTTTCCATCTCTATTGAGACTTCTCCTCTTTGCTTGATGATGGCTGGTATATCTTCTAGCTTATCTGAGATATTTACATCTACCACATCTTCAGGCATGGCTTCCTTGATGAAGTTTATTAGCTCGCTATCTTCCTTGTCTTCTTCATTTTTTTCATCTTCTGCTGATATGGACTTAAATTTAAGACCATCGTATTCTTCTAGCATTTTGATTAAAAATTCATCTAGTCTATCATCTAATAGGAGGACATCAACATCTTCATCTACTAGTTTTAAAGCTGGGGAAGCTTTGATTTTATCAATTGACTCTCCTGTTCCATAGTAGATAAATTCTGCAGTTGAAGCAGCTTTTTCCTTATATTCTCTTAGACTTATTAGCTTATCTTCTTTTCTAGAGTAAAAGAGTAAGAGGTCTTGGAGTTCTTCCTTATTTGCCCCAAAGGATTCGTAGATTGCAACCTTGATTGAGTTGCCAAATTCCTTGTAGAATTTCTCGTAGTCCTCCCTATTTTTCTCCATCATTTCCTTGAGATGAGCATTAATTTTCTTATTGATTTGCTTAGAAATTACCCTTAGCTGCCTATTTTGTTGGAGGGTTTCTCTTGAAATATTTAAGGTCAAATCATCTGACTCTACAACTCCCTTTACAAAGGAATAGGCATCATCTAGGATTTCATCGCAAGAATCCATGATTTTTACACCGTGAGAGTAAAGCTCTAGTCCTGTTTTCCTATCTTTGGAATAATAATCGAATGGAGCCTTTTCTGGTATATAGAGTAGGGCCCTAAATTCTACTAGACCTTCAACTGAGAAGTGAAGCCAGCTTAGTGGCTTATCAAAGCCGTAGTGACTTTCCTGGTAAAAATTGATGTAATCATCATCACTTAGGTCTTTTTTATACTTTTTCCAGATTGGTTTATCTGAATTTAGGATGTCATAGGCCTTATAATCTTCATATTCTGGCTTATCTTCTGGAGATCCTTCCTTGATTTTGGTCTTGGTTACTAGCATCTTGATTGGATATCTGATGTAGTTTGAATATTTACGAACGAGTCCCCTAATTGTATTTTGGTCTAGGTAGATGTCGTAGTTTTCATCTTCGGTATTTTCTCTTAAGAAGAGTGTGATGTCTGTGCCTGGCTCATCTTTCTTTGCTTCTTTTATTTCAAAACCATCGGCATTTTCACTTGTCCAAAGGTAGGCCTTATCTTGGCCGTGTTTTTTGGATAGGACTTCGATTTTTTCTGCAACCATGAAGGCTGAATAAAAACCTACACCAAATTGTCCTATAAGGTCTTTGGCGTCTGAATTTTCTACAGAATTTCTGAAAGCTTCTGTACCTGATTTGGCAATTGTTCCTAGGTTATTTGTTAGGTCCTCTTCATTCATGCCAATACCTGTGTCCCTGATTGTAAGGGTTCTCTTTTCCTTATTTGGGATAATTTCTATATAGTAGTCATCTTTTTCTGTGGTTGAATCAGACTTTAGGTCTTCAAAATAAAGCTTATCTAGGGCATCTGACCCATTTGATATTAGCTCTCTTAAAAATATTTCCTTGTTTGTATAAATTGAATGGATCATTAAATCCATGACTTTTTTGGCTTCTGCCTTAAATTCTTGTCTCATTGCTAATCCTCCTAATCATTTTCCAAATAAAATTAGCAGTCTTCTTACTCGACTGCTAATATTATACTTACTTTCTATTTTCTTGCAATTATCCCAAAAATTTATAGTTGCCATAAAACATGACAAAGGCTGCTACAAGGATAAAAATATGCCAGATAGCGTGGTTGTAGGGGATTTTCTTTATGGAATAGAAAATGGCTCCTAGGGTGTAAAATAGACCGCCGACTAGCAAAAACATGATATAGGACATGCCGATGTATTTATAAATTTGATAGATAAGTAGGAGGGATATCCAGCCCATGGCCATGTAGATAATCATCGAGGCCTTTCCTATCCTATCTTCCTTGCCTGTAGCAAAGGCTATGATGTTCATGGTTATGCCTGAAATGGCCAAGATCCATATAAGGACAAAGATGACTATGGATAGGCTTGACCTGAGGCCAATTAAGATTATCGGCGTGTAAGACCCTGCTATGGTCAGGTAGATTACCCCGTGGTCTATGGCCCTAAAGATGGTCCTGGCTGTGGGATTGGTCATGGAATGGTAGAGGCTTGATGTCAAAAACATGATGGCTATGGCTATAAAATAAATTAGCCAAGCCAAAAATCCTAGCAAGTCCTTGCCATGGTAGGCTCCTACAACTACTGGTATAAAAAATATCAGACTAAGGATGAAACCTAGGATGTGGGTAGCTATATTTAGGGCTTCTTCAGACTTACTATATTTAATTATTCTCATTTTTTATCTCCCTACTTAAGCTTACTATCTCCTTTTGGAGGGCAAGTCTTTCTGCTATTTGCCTTTTCTTTTCCCTTTCATTTTTCTTCTGAGTCCTTAAGGTATAAATACTAAGGCTAATTATAAATATTATTATAAATATGCCAATTTTTTGCACATCTGTCATTTTTAAAAAAATCGCAAGACTAAGGCCAAGAAAGGCTAGGCCCAAGGGTCCTAGGAAGGTCTTTAGAAAGCTATTTTGTGGGCCCTCATTGATTTTTTCTTGTAATATTCTTAATTCTTCTTTCTTTTTTTCTAATAATTCATACTTTTCCATATTTTCTCCTATATCCTAGTGATTTACTTTGATTATTATATTTTAAGTAGTAAAATATTCCTATAAAAGGGGGAATATTTATGACCGAAAATACAAAAGAAACAAACAAAGTAACTATCACTCGTGATATGATTATAGGTGATATAATTCAAGCAAAGCCAGAAGCTATCAACGTTCTTATGATGAGCGGTATGGGCTGCATAGCATGTCCAACATCTTTATATGAATCTCTTGAAGAAGCTTGCATGGTTCATGGTATGGACCCTGACTACATGCTTGATCAACTTAATTCCCTATAGATACAAGGCCCTTTTTTCCGGGCCTTTTTATATTTCCATAAATCTCTTATCCTTTTCTAGGTCAAAGAGCAAATCTATGAAGGATTTCTTGTATTTTACAAATTTCCCTCTCTTCATCAGGCGGGTTACCTCATCATAGGATGCCCACCTTGCATCACTTACCTCTTCTTCTTGCAGCCTTAAATCTTCTAGTCTTATATTTTTGTGAATCATGTAAAAATCATCAAAGCCATACTTAAAATTGGCTGTAAGGATTGGTCTTGAGCCCCTAAAATTGAAAGCTATGCCTAGCTCTTCGTAAAGCTCACGGCTTGCTGCCTGATCAGTGTTTTCACCACTTTGACAAGCCCCACCGCAAGTTATATCCCACAGGCCTCCCATGGACTTTTCTGCCTTTCTTTGTTGGATGAGCAATCTCCCGTCCCTATCAAAGATTAGGACATGGACAATGAGCCTGTATGTATTAGGGGGCATGACATCACCCCTTATGTAGGTCTTGCCTGTTTTTTTCCTGTACCTATCGTATAAATCTAATATTTCCATCCTATCTCCTAAGTAAAAATCTCTAGCTAGGCTAGAGACTTTTGTTATTTCTTGACTATTGCTGCTGTTAGTTTTGGTATTACTTGTTTCTTACGTGAGAGAACTCCCTCTGCGTTTATTGTGCCATTTTTGGTGACTTCTCCAAATTCTTCTTGGATAGCATCATAGAATTCACCTACTACTAAAAGCTCACTTCTTTGGTTAAAGATATCTGTTAGGACTAGGACGAAGGTATCTTCTCCCCTTTGCTTAATTTTAGCTGCCATTAGCTCTTTTAGCTCATCCATAATTGGTACTAGCTCTTCTGGATTCATGGTCATTACTTGGCCTACTCTTATTGTTGAAGAGCCGATTGTAAAGGTCTTGATATCTCCTTCGATTAGGTCTTTGGCTGATTTACCCTTCAAAGATGTGCCTGCCCTAAACATCCTATCTGCAAATTCTTCTGGGTTGATGTCTGCAATCTTGCTCATCCTATCTAGGATTCTCCTGTCAATATCTGTTGTAGTTGGTGACCTGAAAAGAAGGGTATCTGAGATTATAGCAGCGCAAAGTATACCTGCAATTTGCTTAGATGGTCTGATACCACTTTCTAAATACATTTCTGAAATGATTGTAGCAGTTGATCCAACTGGCTCTGCCCTAAAGAAGACTGGGCCTGTTGTAAGGATGTTTGCTACCCTGTGGTGGTCTATTATTTCTATAATTTCTGCTTCGTCTATATCATCTATTGATTGGTTGCGTTCGTTGTGGTCTACTAGGATTAGCTTTTTCTTATCCGAAGAAATCAAATGATACCTAGAAATTGAGCCTACTACTTGATTAGTTGGGTCTACTACCGGATATGACCTAAATCTAGACTTGGCCATGACTTCCCTAACTGTATCTAGGGTATCGTCAGTTTTAAAATAAATTAGATTGTCTGTGGTCATTACATGGCTTACCGGGATTGTAAGTGGAAGTAGTCTTGAAGCCATGAAGGAGTTATATTCTGTAGATATAACTGTAACCTTGTTTTCTTTTGCCACTTCTAGGGCCTCATCATCAAGCCTTGCCCCGTTGGTTAGGATTAAAAGTGATATCTTTTGATTTAGAAGATATTTGTAATAGGCATACCTATTTCCTGATATGATTATGTCATTTTCAAGGACTACACCCTCTAGGTCCTTTTCATCCCCACTCATGGCAAACACTGCCATCTTTCCTGAAAGCTCCCTAGGCTCTTTTGGTAGGTTTATGATATTACCAGCTAAGACATCTATGATATTATCAATTGGAGTACTTGACCTGCCGAGGATCTTATCATCCCATATATCCATGTAAGATTTTGTAATATTTGATAGGGATGCTATACCCACGATTTCTCCCTTAGAGTCTACAACTGTTAGGGAATTGGTAGCTCCATGTTGGAAGGTATCCCAAGCTTTTCTAATTGGAATAGATGGGTCGATTATATTGCCCTTATCTATGTTTAGGTCCCCTACAGTAAGCTTCATTGTTTCCTTGATTTCTGGTGGCCTTACCCCAAAATATTCAAGTACAAAACGGCTTTCTTGGCTTAGTTTGCCAAGTCTTATAGGAATTGCATCATATTCTCCTAGCCTATTTTTAAGGTCAGCATAGGCTATGGCTGACATAATTGAGTCTGTATCTGGCTTCTTGTGGCCTGTGATATAAACTGTTTCTCTCACTGTCTCCTCCTTAAGAAAACTCTACCTTTAGCATTTCTATCTTGTATCTATCTACTTTGATTACTGTTATCTTTATACCCTCAATTTCGATTTCATCGCCCTCTTTTGGAATTTTTTCTAGGGTGTCAATTACAAAACCGCCTATAGAGTCGTTTTTAATCTGAATTAGGTCTGTATCAAAATAATCATTGAAGTCATTTATGTGAATTGATGGATTGACCAAATATTCCTTGTCACTTATCTTATAAATTTTATCGTGGGATGTGTCATACTCATCTTCAATCTCACCTACAAGTTCTTCTACAATGTCTTCGATTGTGACAATACCACTTGTGCCCCCATATTCGTCTGTGACAATGGCAAGAGAGACATTTTCTCCACGCATAGCCTTAAAGAGGTCAAAGGTGTGCATATTGTCATAAACATAAAAGGCAGGCCTTATCATCTTTTCTATATCAAGTTCCTTATCTTCTGCAATAAAGGCAACTATGTCCTTCATATGGAGAATTCCTAGGATATTATCGATAGACTTGCCATAAACAGGAATCCTAGAATGGATAGAATTTCTTAAAAATTCCTTAAGTTCATCTTGTTCTATATCGACACAAATGGCCTCCATATTAGTCCTGGCTGTCATTATATCTTCTACATCGCTATCTCCAAAAGCAAAGACATTATTGATAATCTCACTTTCCTCAAGGTTGATTACCCCTTGCTCTTCAGATACATCCACAATTGTCTTAAGGTCTTCTTCTGTCACCTGATCTCCACTTTGCTGATTATCATCAATAAAGGACTTAGTAATGACCCCAGTTATAGCTTGCAAGATAAAAGAAAGTGGCTTTAGGATAATATTTAAAAAGCTTATTGGCCTTGCAACCTTTAGGGCTACCTTTTCGCTATTAGCTGCGGCGATATTTTTAGGAGAAACCTCGCCAAAAATTAAGATTGCAATTGTAAGGACAACTGTTGAAACCAAAGCCCCTGATGGACCCAAGATATCTGTAAAAAATAAGGTAGCAATGGTGGTTGTCCCTATATTTACAATATTATTGCCGATAAGAATAGTCGTTAGGACCTTGCCAATATTCTCTGAAAGCTTTCTAACCAGGGAAGAATTTTTCACCCCATTTTCTTCTAATTGTCTGATTTTAAATACATTGAGAGATGTCAGAGCCGTCTCACTTGATGAGAAAAAAGCACTCATCATCACTCCTATAATTATTACTATTAATTGTATGATATTTTTACTTGTCATATACCTTCCTTGTCTAATAAACTATTGATAGTTTCTTACTTCTATTATAATATTTATCAAGCTAAAAATAAAGGTTAAAAATTATATAAATGTGGTGACAAAAACTAAATTTATAATATAATGGACTCGTATCATTAATAAAAGGAGGCAATTATGGAAAAAGTTTCGTTTTTCGAGAAAACTTTTAAACTTAAAAAACATGATACTAATATCAAGACCGAGATAATGGCAGGTATAACCACATTTATGACAATGTCCTATATCCTAGCTGTTAACCCACAAATCCTATCAGAATCTGGTATGGACTACGGTGCAGTATTCTCAGCTACAATACTAGCATCCATTATCGCAATGTTATTGATGGGCTTTTATGCCAATCTTCCATTCGGTCTATCAGCTGGTATGGGGCTTAATGCTTTCTTCACCTATACAGTCGTTATGAAAATGGGCCACCCTTGGCAATTTGCTCTGACAGCTGTATTTTTTGAAGGTATTTTGTTCATGATTTTATCCCTATTTGGTGTCAGAGAGGCAATATTTAACTCAATCCCATCTACACTCAAAAAGGCTGTATCAGTCGGTATTGGTCTATTTATCGCAGAAATTGGTTTATTAAATGCAGGCATTATAGAAAAGGCAGAACCAGCCCTATCCTTAGGAAATATTTCAAGCAAAGAATCTATAGTATTTTTCTTTGCCCTAATCGTGATGGTAGTCTTAACAACAAGAAAGGTAAAGGGAGCCCTCTTATGGGGAATCTTGGTATCAACAATCCTATCCCTAATACTTGGAGTAACAGGTCTTCCAGAAGGATCACTCGTATCACTCCCTCCATCAATCTCACCAATAGCCTTTAAGCTAGACTTCTCAAATGTCTTTAGCTTAGAAATGTTCTCAGTACTATTTTCATTCTTATTTGTGGACTTATTTGACACCCTTGGCACCCTAACAGGTGTAGCAACCAAGGCAAAAATGCTAGATGAAAATGGCAACCTAGAAAACGCATCAAAGGCCCTACTAGCAGATGCAGTAGGAACAACATGTGGAGCCCTATTAGGAACATCTACAGTCACAACCTTCGTAGAAAGCTCTGCAGGTGTTGCAGAAGGCGGAAGAACAGGCCTTACAGCCCTAGCTTGTGCAGGATGCTTTGCAATCGCAGCCTTCTTCTTCCCAGTATTTTCACTAATACCAAGCCAAGCCACATCAGCAGCCCTAGTAGTAGTCGGACTATTCATGCTATCAACAGTAGTAGAAATAAACTTTGGAGACATCACCGAATCCTTCCCAGCCTTCATGACCATCCTCATGATGCCACTAGCTTATTCAATAGCAGAAGGTATAGCATTCGGAATGATTTCCTTCGTATTAATCAAGGTCCTAACAGGCAAATACAAGGAAGTAAGCTGGGTAATGTATGTCCTAGCAATCATATTCTTAATAAGATATATGATCTAAGGCTTGACAAGATTATAAATTTATTGTATTATAGTATCAATATAAATCGTAGTTAGAAATAGTAGCAAATAATTAAGCCAACAGAAAGTAAATGGTAGATGAGAATTGCAGGGTAAGATTTTTTGTGAATGGATCTAACAGATCAATGGTGAATCGAAATAGTAGCCAACGGGTGTTTCTCACCTTACAGGGATAGGATATGTATGTATCTAAAGATGTCTAATTTTAGACAAGAGGGATGGCACCGTGGGCTAAGGCTCGCTCCTATATATTAGGAGTGAGCTTTTTTTATTCCCCTAACTCAATGAAAAGAAAGGTAAAATAATGCAAAAACAAAATACAATCAAAACAAGAAATCTAACCATATCAGCTGTTTTCATGGCCCTAGGACTAGTCCTCCACTTCATGGTGCCAGGAATATTTTTTGGAGTCAAGCCAGACTTTCTCCTTTCAATGATGTTTATATCATTAATGATAGTAGAAGATGTCAAAGAAGCCCTACTTCTAGGAGTTGCCGGAGGAATCATGAGTGCCCTAACAACAGGTTTTCCAGGAGGTCAAATCCCAAACTTCATCGAGAAAATAATCACAAGCCTAGCAGTCTTCTACCTAATAAAGGCAATGAACAAAACATTCTCAATCCCAAAGATAATCCTAATCTTTGCCCTAGGAACAATGGTTTCAGGAACAATGTTTCTAACACTTGCCCTAAGCATGACCAAACAACTAAACCTCTTCATCCCATCCTACCCAGTAGTCCTAGTAGCCATGCCAATAAACGCAATCCTCGGCATATTTTTATACCAGGCAGCTAAAAGGATGTCTTTGTTGAAATAAAAATATCCCAGCCCTTTAGCTGGGTTTTTTAAAAGCCTCCAAAAATTGGAGGCTTAGTTTTTATATTTTTATCGACTTAAAAAGTTCTTTTGTGTAGTCATCCCTATCTGGGCTTGCTAGGTCTTTTGTTTCGAATAGGTCTACTAACCTTCCCTTATAGAGGACTCCTATCCTATCGCAAAGGTAGGCTATTACGTTTAGGTCGTGGGAGATGAAGAGGCAGGTGAAGTTGTGGGTTTTTTGAAGTTTCTTAATTAGGTTTAGGATTTGAGCCTGGATTGATACATCTAGGGCAGATACTCCTTCATCTATTATTAAAAACTCTGGCTCTATTATTAGGGCACAGGCTATGGCTATTCTTTGCTTTTGACCGCCTGATAGGTTGCCTGGATAATAATCTAGCACATCGCTTTCCATCTCTATTTCTTCTAGGATGTCCCTGATCTTTTTTTCCCCTTCTTCTTCTGTATAAACCTTGTGGATTTTAAGGATTTCCCTGATGGAAAAGCCTATGGTTTTTTTGGGATTTAGAGCCTGGTAGGGATTTTGAAAGACTACCTGGAGCTTTTTCCTGTAGGCTAAAAGTTCTTCCTTGCTTAGGCTTGTTATGTCCTTATCTTCAAAATATACCTTGCCGGATGTTTCCTTTATTAGCCTTAGGATGATGTTTGATAGGGTGGTCTTGCCTGAGCCAGATTCACCGACTAGGCCAAAGATTTCTCCTCTTTTTATGTCAAAGCTAACCTTATCTAGAGCTAGGTTGTCCTTTTTTCTAAAGAGGATGGCAGAATCCTTATATACCTTGCTTATATTTTCTATTTTTAAGATACTAGTCATTTTGATCTCCGTATAAGTGGCAATGAACTTCACGCCCATCTTTGATGTAGGCTGCTGGGTAAGTTCTCTTGCAAATGTCCATGGTGTGGTCACACCTATCTGCAAATGGACATCCTTCATTTGACCTATTTTTTAAATCTGGTACATGGCCTTTGATATTGTAAAGGGCCTCTCCCCTTTTCTTATAATTTGGCACTGCCTTTAGGAGGGCCTTGGTATAAGGATGGAAGGGCTTATCTATTACATCTCTTGTGTCTCCCTTTTCAACCAATCTTCCTGCATACATGATCATGACTTTTTTACAAATCCTGTCGATTAGGTTTAAGTCGTGGCTTATAAATAAGATTGCTCCCTTGTAGATGTGGCCTAGGTCCTTAAAAAGGTCAATTATTTGAGCCTGAACCTTGGCATCTAGAGCTGTGGTTGGCTCATCTGCTATGAGGACATTTGGATTTGCAATTAGGGCCATGCAGATTACTATCCTTTGCTGCATGCCGCCTGATAGCTCGTGGGGATATTTATTATATAAGTCTTCTACATCCCTAAGACCTACATTTTCCATAGTTTTATATACAAGGTCTTGGCGTTTTTTCTTATCAAAATCGTAGTGGATTTTTAGGACTTCTTCGATTTGGGCCCCCACTTTCATTAAGGGATTTAGGGCTGAGCCTGGTTCTTGGAAGACTGTGGCTATATTTCTAGACCTGTATTTTTTCCAATCCTTATCAGATAGGCCAAGGACTTCTATATCACGAAGCTTGCAAGAACCTGACTTTATTATAGCATCTTTTGACTGGATTCCAAGAATTGTCTGGGTTGCTACAGTCTTGCCGCAGCCGCTTTCTCCAACTAAGCCTACAAAGTCATTTTCAAAAAGGTCAAAGGATATGTGGTTGACTGCATTTTTATCTCCATTAACAGTATTAAAGGCTACTGTTAGGTCCTTTACTTCTAGGATTTTTTTCATCTTGCTGCCTTCTCTTTCAATCTTTCTGACCTGAATTTCTCTCCATAAAGGGTAAAGCCCAATACTACTAGGCTTAGGCAAATACCTGTGAAGATGAAATAGTGAGGTGCCTGGTTAAAATAGGCTTGACTTTCTTTTAGCATCCTGCCCCAAGATGGGTTTGGTGGCCTAACTCCAAGGCCTAAGTAGGAAAGTCCTGCTTCGGCAAGAATTGCCTGAGATACTGATAAGACAATAGCTACCATGAGTTGGTTTTTGATATTTGGAAGGATGTGGTTGATGGCTATATAAAGAGGACTGGCCCCCTTAACAACTGCAGATTTTACAAACTGAGCGTTTTTAACCTGCAAAAATCCACTCCTTACAACCCTTGCAAAATAAGGAACTGACATAATTCCAATGGCAAGGATGGTATTCATAACCCCAGCTCCAAATACTGTTACAAGCATCATGGCAAATAAAATGCCTGGAAAGGCCATGAGTGAGTCTATAAATCTCATCAAAACTTCATCAATAGCTCCTCCAAAATATCCAGCACTTGCTCCTATGATTGAACCTAGGAAAAGGGCTAGGGATACTGTTCCAAAGGAAAGGATAAGGGCATATTTTGACCCTTCCATTAGGCGAGATAGGATATCTCTTCCCATATTGTCTGTCCCAAAAGGATGGGCTAGGCTTGGTGATAAGAGCTTCATAGATGTATCTACCTTATTTGGGTCATAAGGTGTCCAAAATATTGAAATAATAAGGATTATAAAATAAAGGCCAATGATTGCCTTGCCAATCCTTATCGAATTTTTATTTTCTTTAATCATCTGCCACCTCGAATCCTTGGGTCAACTAGGCCGTAAATTATATCAATTATAAGATTTATAAAGATTACCAAAAATGCCACCGCAAGTACTACCGACTGGATAAGTGGGAAGTCTCTGGAGCTAATTGAGGCTACAATTAGAGAACCTACTCCTGGTAGGGAAAATACGTTTTCTACTATAAGCGATCCGCCAACTGCTGATGTTAGGCACATTCCAATAACTGTGATTACCGGAATTAAGGCATTTCTTAAGACATGCTTGTATAAGATTTCCTTAAGTTCCATCCCCTTCATCCTGGCTGTCCTTACATAGTCCTTGTTGATTTCATCAAGAAGGGCCGCCTGCATGTACCTAATTATGGTTGCCACATTTGGTATTGCAATGGCAAGGGATGGGAGGAAGAAATTCTTTAGCTTATCCAAAAAGCTTCCGCCCATTATATTAAAAGACAGGGTTGAAAATAGGCCGAGTCTTACTGCAAATAAGTGGATTAGCAAAAATGCTAGCCAAAAGGATGGAATTGAAATCCCAAGTTGGGTCACCGCAGTAATTATCGATGCATACCACTTATCAGCCTTCATTGTAATTTGTATTGATAGGGGGATGGCTATTATTATTGATAAGATCAATGAATAAAAGGTAAGCCACATGGTTACAGGTAGCTTCTTAAAAAAAAGCTCCCTAACAGGGATTTGGTATTTGATGCTCATGCCCATATCAAGTCTAAAAAGCCCTAAAATCCAATTTATGTATCTTTCAAAGATAGGCTTATCAAGACCTAGCTCTTTTTCAAGAGCTAGGAGTTGGTGTGGATCTGCCTCAGTTCCTAAGATTATCTCAGCGGGATTGCCCCCTATTATCTGAAATACAAAAAATATGAGAAGTGAGACAAAAAACAAGGTCATGATAAGCGAAACTATCTTTTTTATTATTGATTTTGTCATTATTTTAAGCTTATATCTTCTAGATTTAGTTTTTGGACTGGATAGGTCTTAAGACCTGTGTAGGCATTATTTAGGACTATGTTGTCGTTAGGGTCTTGTAAAAATACAGCCGCACAATCTTTAGCTATTATTTCTTGCGCATCTTTTACATTTTTGATTAGCTCATCCCTATCTAAAGTTGCCATGGCATTTGAGATTGCCTTATCAAAATCTTCTGAAACATAGTTTAGGTAGTCCTTATCAGATGTTGAAACATACCTATCAAGGACTCTAATTGGGTCTGTGTAGCCTATGAAGCCTGCTATTGTTGTTTCATAATCTTTATTTTTGTAGACCTTATCTAGCCAAGTTGAAAACTCGATTGGGTCTATAGTTGCGTTTATATTTGCCTTTTTAAGTTGGGCTTGGATTAATTCTGCTGTGTCCATGTGGAATTTGTAGTCACTTGGCACTGTCATCTTAAAGGAAATTCCATCTGGATAGCCAGCTTCTTTTAATAATTCCTTAGCCTTTTCAACATCTGTTGGATAAAGTTCGCCAAGGTCATTAAAATAGTCCTTAAGGGCTGGTGAGAATGAAGAGTAAATCTTTGTTGCCTTGCCACCTGCAACAGTTTCTATTAACTCATCCTTATCGATAGCATAGGCTATAGCTTGTCTTACCCTAATATCATCAAATGGCTTGATACCATTGTTTAGACCAAGAAGTTGGACTAGGTTTTGTGGGTGAGAATATGAATCTGTATTCTCCTTTACTTGCTCAAGCTCATCTGCTGTAAGCTTTGAAGCAAGGTCCACTTCCTTGTTATTTAAGGCCATAACTAGGGCTTGGTTATCAGCAACCCTTACAACATTTACTTGTTTAATCTTTGCTGTGTGATCTTTTCTATGATAATCATCAAATCTTTCCATAACCATGCCCTCGCCTGGAGTATAGGAAACAAACTTATAAGGACCTGTACCTATTGGCTTAGTTTGGTTATCTTCATAGTCTTTTTTGACTATTGGTTGGTTTTGTAGATAGATGAAGGAATTATTTACCTTATCAAGGGTCATGGTAATTTCTGTAGGTGATACTACTTTCATTTCCTTGATAGCTGCAAATTTAGATGACATAGGCTCGCCTGATGATAGGCCAGAAAGCTTATCATAAGTGTAGTAAACATCATCTGCTGTAAAATCTGAACCATCGTGGAATTTAACACCTTCTTTGAGTTTAAAAGTATAGGTTAGGCCATCTTCTGAAATCTCGTAAGATTCTGCCAAATCTGGCACAAGGTTACCATCTTCATCCACATCGAGTAGGCCATCAAAGATTTGATCCATCACAGTCTTGGTATCTCCTGCTGTAGCATTGAATGGATCAAGAGAGTCAATCTCTGTAGCCATGGCTACTGTAAGTGGTCTTTCTTCTGCTTGTGTTTCATTCTTTCCTTCTGCCTTTTGCTCTGCCTCTTTAGCACCACCGCAAGAGGTCATCATTAGACCTGCTAAAAGTAGAGTCAAAAGTGTTTTTGATTTTTTCATTTCTCCTCCTTAGGAAAATTATTTATTACTATTATAACACATGGATATTTTTTTAACAATGTTTTCTAAAAAAAATTTCCTATCTCCTATGGACAGTATACTTAAATAAAATTTTAATGCTAATTTTTATGGCTAATTTTAGTTATTCAATTTTAGATTTACAATAATAAGATATCACTTTATTGAATCAGTATAAAATGATTGTATACTAATTAATTATAAGGAGCTTGTATGAATTTTTTAGACCTAGCCAAAGAAATTGAAGAAACTATCATCAAGGATAGAAGGAATCTCCATAAGATTCCAGAGCTTGAACTAAACTTACCAAAGACAGTGTCCTATGTAGAAGAAGAACTAAAATCTCTAGGTATCCCCTACAAAAAAATGGTAAATGGCAATGCCATAGTGGCTGAGATTGGTACTTACAAGGGCAAATGTATTGCCATCAGGGCTGATATGGACGCTCTACCAATCACAGAAGAAACTGGCCTTGATTTTAAATCGACCCACCAAGGCTGTATGCACGCCTGCGGTCACGATGGGCACACAGCCATGGTTCTTGGGGCTGCCAGGCTTTTAAAGGAAAATGAAGATAAGCTTGATGGCCTAGTCAAGATATTTTTCCAACCAGGTGAAGAAATCCCTGGCGGTGCCAAGCCAATGATTGATGAAGGATGTATGGAATATCCTAAGGTGGACAGGGTAATTGGCCTTCATGAAGGCGGGATTTTTGGTAATTTACCCCAAGGCACAATAGCCTACAAAAAGGGCCCGATGATGGCCTCTATGGATGCCTTTATCATCAGGGTGAAGGGCCACGGCGGCCACGGGGCAAGACCGGATTCTTTTATTGACCCGATTGCAACCATTAGTGAAATTAATTTGGGTCTGCAAAAGATTATCTCAAGAGAGCTTGACCCAACCCAGTCTTCCCTCATTTCTATCTGCCAAATCCACGGCGGCACCTGCCAAAATATCATACCAGATGAGGTTTGGGAGGAGGGTACAGTTAGAAATCTCAACGAAGAAACCAGGGACTTTGTAGAAAAAAGAATGGCAGAAATTGTAGAAAATACAGCCAAGGCCTTTAGGTGCGAGGGAATCCTCGAATACAAGAGATTTTACCCAAGCCTTATAAATGACGATGACTTTACGGGCTATGTTAAAGATATTGCCACTGATTTACTTGATAAAGATAAAGTCATTGAGATAGCAAATCCATCTATGGGTGGTGAAGACTTTGCCTTTTTCCTAAAGGAAACCAAAGGCACCTTCCTATCCCTTAACAACCTTAAGGAAAACAAAGATGGCAAAATCTACCCACACCACAATTCAAAATTCGACGTAGAAGAAAGCACTTTTTATATAGGAACTGGAATCCTTGCAGAAGTTGCTTATAGGTATTTGAAAGAAGGAAAAAAATAAAAAAATTTAAACTGCACATCATAGCCCTAGGAACAGTCATAATCCCAGCCTTTCCCATATCAGGCTTTATCAGCTACCATACAGAAAATGTAGATTTCACAACCCTTTGTACACCAATCCTTGCCTACGCAGGTATCTACACAGGTTAAAAACTAGACAAGCTAAAGAAAACCGGACCAAAAATCATCATACTTTCTATCTTCGTAATCTTGGGTACCTACATAGGTTCAGCTATTATTGCCCAAATTATCTTAAAAATGATTGGCCAAATCTAATTTAAAGTCTAAAAGAGCCTTGCAAATATCGCAAGGCTTATTTTATTAAAATTAACTTTTGATAAGCTTTCTATAAATTTAGCGAATTTGATTTTCTAACAAAACTAAATTGATATTTTATAAATTTTCATCAAACTTTGAAATTAGAGAATAATTATAGTAATTATAGCAAACCTTTGTCACATGTAAATATGCGATATTTATGAGTGCAGGCCTTGCTTTTTTATTTGTATTACTGTATAATTATTACGTTCATAGTTATATAATAATTATGAACAAAATTATAGAAAGAAGGTTATGTATTTGGTAGAAAATAAAAATTTTCATTGGCCAACTTTTATACTTATGGCAAGTGTAACATTTATGGCGATCTTGTCTGAATTGGTGCCGTCTGGAATCTTGCCAGAGCTTATGACTGGTCTTGGTATATCAGAAGCACAAGCTGGTACTTTAGTTGGTTTTTATGCAATAGCCAGTGCGATTTTTGCAATTCCATTAATATCTGCAACTGTTGAATTTAACAGGAAGAAGCTTTTGCTTGGTTTACTAATAGGCTTTGCTCTAAGTAATATCTTAGTAGGTATTGCACCTAGTTATAGTATTGCCATTGTCGGAAGAGTTATTGGAGGAATATGTGCTGGAGTTTTGTGGCCAATGATTGCGGCTTACGGTATGAAGCTTGTTGATGATGAACATAAGGGCTTGGCCGTCGCTGTCATTATGAGTGGTACGACATTTGGTATGAGCTTAGGTCTTCCGCTTGTAACATTTATTGGTACAAATATTGGCTGGAGAGTTGAATTTTTTGCAATTGCAATTCTTATTATTTTTATTGCCCTAGGCAGTAATTTCATGTTGCCAGAAGTTTCTGGAGAAAAAAGAGTTGCGGCAAACTCACCTCTTACTCTTATCAAAAATAAAGGCGTGCTTATTATTATCTTACTTACCTTTATATCAGTAGTAACTAACTACGGAGTTTACACATATATCACAAATTTGGTTGATTCAATGAATTACAGTGGAGGAATTGGATTTGCCCAAGTTCTTTTTGGAATTGGTTCAATCTTATCTGTTTTTATTGCAGGAAAAATTATTGATAAGCATATAAAGATACTTTGCCTTTTAATGTTAGCGTCATCTTGCCTAGCCTTTATATTTTTTAGTGTCTTTTCATCAATTAGTCTTATGGTTCACTTAGGATTTATCCTATGGGGAATTGGCTTTGGAGCCTTAGTTACCTTATATCAAACAGCAGTTGCAAGACAAGTGCCACCAAACGCATCAGCAGTTGCTACGTCATTACAATCTGCAAGTTTTAATTTTTCAATAATGGTTGCAAGTTCACTAGGTGGAGCAATACTTGCAAATGGAAATATTAATAATCTACTTATCCTAATGACTACAATCTTAGGAGTAGGTTTGATTGTAACGATTTTATCAAAGAAGACAATGGCTTAATTATTTAAAATTTCTTAGGAGGAATATATTATGAAGAAAAAATTTATTAATGCAAAAGTTTATGGTCATGGAGATTCATCTGAAATCTTAGTTGAAGATGGAAAGTTTTCAAAATTTGGAAACAATCTGGAAGATGCAGATGAAGTTATTGATTTAGATGGAAAACTTGTTATTCCACCATATGTGGATGCCCACCTTCACCTAGACTACTACATGATTGGTAAGACTGATGAAGTTAAAAATGAATCAGGAACACTTTTTGAAGCAATCGACCTTTGGAATGACTTCAAAAAGGGAGTAACAAAAGAAGATATGAAAAATAGAATTTACCAAGCAGTAGAAGATTGTCTTTCCTATGGTACTCAATATATAAGGGCTCAAACTGACTGTACTGATCCTAACCTAACAGGAATAAAGGCCGCTCTTGAAGTGCGTGATGAATTAAAAGATAAGTGTACAATTCAAGTTGTTGCCTTCCCACAAAATGGTATGTATTCATATAAAGAAGATGGCAAAACAGGAAGAGATTTAGTTGAAGAAGCTCTTGAACTTGGCTGCGAAGTTGTTGGTGGAATTCCACACAACGAATGGAGCCGTGAACTTGGAGAAAAGTCACTAAAAGAAATTGTTGAGCTTGCAGTAAAACATGACAAACTTATTGACGTTCACTGTGATGAAACTGATGATGTTATGGCAAGATTTGTAGAAGTATTAAATGCAGAAGCAATGATGAAGGGTATTGCTGAAAAAACAACAGCAAGTCATACTTGTTCCTTTGGATCAGCAGATGATTCATATGCCTTTAGAATGATGGGACTATTTAGAAAATCTAAATTAAATTTCGTCTCCCTTCCAACAGAAAATGCCTTCTTACAAGGCCGCCAAGATTCATACCCAAAACGTCGTGGTATCACAAGAGTTCGTGAATTTGTAGATAATGGTATTAATGTATGCTTTGCTCAAGACTCTATAGTCGACCTTTGGTACCCAGCAGGCAATGGAAACCTAATGAATATTCTTGATAATGGAATCCATCTTGCACAACTAATGGGCGAAAAGGACTTTGATAAGGACTTTGACCTTGTAACTTATAATGGAGCAAAAGCAATGTACCTTCAAGACGAATATGGATTTGATGAAGGAAAACCAGCTAACTTCATAGTTCTTGATGCACCAAATGAATTTGAGGCAATAAGAAATAGGGCTGAATGTCTTTCATCAGTACGTAATGGAGAATTCTTATTTAAAAAAGCAAAAAGAGAATTTGAAGTTGCTCTTAAATTAAAATAAAAATCAACAAAAAAATAGGGGCTCTATAGGCCCCAAAGCGTCAATAAATCCGGTAATTAATCGGGTTTATTGACGCTTTTTCTAATACAATTTGTTTTTAAAAACTATTACAAATACATCATCAGTTAATAATAAAATTGAATTAAAAATAGACACTCTCTTTAGAAAAAATATTAATCCTAACTAGCTTAAGTAAGTAGGCCTATTTAAAGGAAAATGTCTATTAATTAAATTTTATAGCTTGATACAATTATAAATAATATTATCAAAAGAATAGATTTGTCAATCCTGCAAGGTCAGCACTTTTTATAGCTTATCTTCAACTGATTTTATTTTTTGCTCCATAGAAGCTTTCTTATCACGTCTGTCATCAATTTTTATAACTGTGTAGACCCTGTCTGCCCCCTTAGCAAAGACTGATTCTTGCATCTTTCTAATGGCTGCAAAGGCCTTGTCACAATCTGCCTCAATTACAGTTCCCATAGGATTTAGCTTATATTTTAGGCCCTCATCTTTAAGGATTTTTTCTGCTTCTGCTACATATTTACTAACTGATGTTTCCTTGGTGCCAAGTGGCACAAGGGCTACTTCTACTATTGCCATTTAAATCTCCTCAAAAAATCCCTTATATATTTCGTAAGCCTCGTAATGGTCCTTCATGCCGCAAAGCTCTCTAACAGAATGCATAGCAAGCATTGGTATGCCGACATCTATGGTCTTTAGGCCAAGAACTGTAGTTGTGATTGGCCCAATTGTGGAGCCACCTGTCTTGTCATTTCTATTGTGGAAGGTCTGTAGCTTAAGACCCAATTTATTTGCTAGGTCAAAAAGCCTTGCCTTAGTCTCAACAAATGATGCATAGGCCCCATTTGCAGCAATTTTTACTACTAGGCCCTCATTCATCTTTACAATATTAGTTGGGTCAGAATACTCTGGATAAGATGGGTGGATAGCGTGGGCTTGGTCGGCTGAAATTAGCATAGAATTTTCCACCATTATTTGATAGCCTTCCTCATCAAGACCTGATTTTAGGGCAATTCTCTTAAGCACAGCCTTTAAGAAATTAGAAGCCGCTCCTCCCCTAGTCCTTGATCCGATTTCCTCATTGTCATTTAAGATAATCATCTTATTGGCCCCTTCTTTAGAATCCACAAGAGCCCTAAGAGAAGCGTGGACAGAACCGAGATTATCAATCCTTCCTACTTGAACCATGTCATTTATTATTGCCCCTGCTTGCCTATCATAAAGGCCTAGGTCAAAGTCAAGGATGGCCTCCTCATCTATTTTAAGTTCCTCAGCAAGAAGTTTAAGAATAAATCCATCCGCTTCAAGCGCATCGCTGATAGTTTTTACAAGAGGATAAAGTTTATCTTGAGGATTATAACCATAGCCCTTGTTGATTTCCCTATTCATGTGGATGGCTGCATTTGGAATAGTCAAAAGGTTCTTGTCAATATTTACAAGAGAATATTTAATCTCATCGCCTTCCTTGTAGGCAACCTTTCCTGCTAGAGATAGGGTCCTATCAAGCCAGGTTGAATGAATCATGCCCCCATAAGGTTCTATATTTAGCTTTAAATAGCCATTTGTCCCTATTTCTGGATTAGACTTGACTTTAAAGGTTGGGCTATCGGTGTGAGATCCTATTATCTCAAAGCCATCCCTTGGGTCTTTTCCTATTTCAAAGGCAATAAGAGCGGTATCATCACGAATTACATAGTATTTTCCCCTTTCTAATTCCCAATTTTCTTTTTCAGAAAGTCTCTTAAAGCCAGCCCCCTCTAGGATTTCGCTAGCATTTTTAACTGCGAAATAGTTTAGAGGAGATGCATCAATAAATTTTATTAAATCTTCACTAAATTCTTTATATATTTTCATCATAAAATTATCATACGTCAAGACCGATAAAATTCATTTGAAAATGGGTATAATTATCTTAATAAGGAGTTAAAAATGAATGAGCAAAAAAATTTAAAAATTAAACCAGTAATTATTGAAGGACTGATGTTCTTAGCCTACGCATTTTTCGCAGTCAACTGGATAGCAGGTTCAAAACTTACACCCAATATCCTAAATTTCTTTAATGTGGAAGGCCCTCACGCAGTTAGCCTTATAAATAATGTGGTAACTGTAGCAAAAATCTTGGGCAACCTGATAGCTGCTACAATCTTTGCCAAGCTATTTCCCAAAAAATCTATAGGCCTAGCATCCCTCTTAATACCAGCAGGGGCCATGCTTGCAGCCTTATCCCAGTCCTTTCCTGTTTTTCTAATAGGAAGATTTATAATGGGATTTGGAGGAGCACTTTTTGTAGTCTACTTCTCACCTGTAGTAGTAAATTACTTCCACCCAGATCAAAGACCAGTGGTAAATGCCCTAAATAACGTATCCTACAATGTAGGATCAATCCTAGCTCTCCTTCTAATAGGACCAATCATAAAATTATTAGGACTTGGTAGGTGGGCCTTAGTAGCTTTTGCTATCGTATCTTTTATAATCTTCGCCCTCTGGCTAATATTTGGTGAAAACTTTGAAATTTCATCAACAAAAACAAGTGATGGGCTAGACTTTAACCTAAAAGATGCCTTTAAGGAAAAAATCGCCATAATCATGCCAACCATGTATTTTGGCCACTTGACCCTATATATGGTCATGCTAAATATTTTCCCAAACACCAACTTTTCGCCAATACCTGCCAGTAAAATTTCAACCCTATTTACAACAGGAGCCCTAATCGGTACTCTTCTATCAATAATAGTAGCCAAAAAATCAACAAAAAGAGTCCCAACCCTAAAAGTATCAGGCATCCTTACAACAATAATAGCCATAGCCCTAATAAATTCAACAAATGCGACATTTTCAACAATCCTAGCCCTTGCTTTGGGAACAATAATGTATGTACCACTAACAAACTTCGTCCTAATCCCACAAGAGATTCCGGGCATGTATTCAGAAAAACTAACCCAAATCATGAGCGTCTATTGGTCCCTAGTTTATATCCTAGAAACCATAGCCTATCAGATAATTGTAATGATTCAGCATTCAGCGGGAGAAAAAACTGCCCTAATGGCAACAGCAATCTTATCAGCAACCTTCATCATTGGATCCTTTATAATAAAAGAACCAAAATATTTATAGGAAAAGGGGCTTATAGCCCCTTTTAAAATCCCCCTTTTTTCTCATTTTTAATGAATTATAGTTTTTTACTTTAATTCTTCGTAATTATATCTCATATCGAATTATATTTATTTACAATTGAATCTTCGTCTAAAGGGGAGGCCCAAGGGCCCTTTCGCATGGGTCCTTGGCCTTCCCCCTTCGGCGAAGTCATCAGCTTGATGACAACAATTTATTACGTGATAAGATAACGAAGAATTAAAGTAAATAATAATATTATCTTGGATAATAAAAAAAGGGGTCTTAGGGGAAACTCCCCTAAAAACCTTTTATCTTGGATAAATCTCAGTTTAAATATCTTATAACTTCTTTAAAAACTCCCAAGGCCTCTTCCAGAGTATCCTCATTAAAATCAAAACTATCCTTATGGTGGCCTGCTGCTAGTTTGCTTCCGAATATGAAGTGGACTGCCTTGCCTCCATTTTCTTCTACTTTGTTTATGAAGTAGACTACATCTTCTGAGGCTTTAAATTTGCCATTTAGGAAGGTCTTATAGCCTCGTTTTCCTAGCATATCGTTTATTTCTTTATAAAATTCACTTTCTATCTTTAAAAGAGCTGGGGCCGATCCTACTGTTTTTATTTCATATGCTAGGTCGAAGGCTTTGGCCGCTCCTTCTACTATCTCGTAGGTTCTTTTTACCAGGATCTGGTTGATGGCTTCTGTCTCTCCCCTGGTTTCCATTTCTAAGATTGCCCTATCTGATACTGAGTTTCTTGTTGACCCTGCTCTTATTACTCCTACATTTACCCTGGCCATGCCGGTTGAAAATTGGGTTAGGGTGTGGAGGTTTAGGGTGGCTGTAGCTGCAGCTAGGTTGGCATTTTTTCCTTCTTCTGGGAGGGCACCTGCGTGAGAGGCATGTCCCTTAAAGGTTATATCTAGTTTGGTGGATGATAAAAATCCTCCTGTCCCTACGCAGATTTTCCCATCTTCTACTCCCATTCCCAAATGGCCTGCAAATAGATAATCTAGGTTGTCAGCAACTCCTGCCTCTGTCAGGGACCTTGCTCCTCTTAAGCCTTCTTCGGCTGGTTGAAAGATTAGGGTGTAGGTACCCTTTAGGTTTTCCTTATTATCTACAAGCCATTTGCCTAAAAATAGCCCAATTGATAGGTGGCCATCGTGGCCACAGGCGTGGCAGGTCTTATCATTTCTTGACCTAAAGCCTTCTTTTGCTGGCCTGTGGGACTCTTCTTTAGATTCTCTGATTGTTAGGGCATCTATGTCGAAACGAAAACCAATATTTGGGCCTGGCTTATTTGTATAAATTTTTGCCACTGCTCCCGTGTAACCTTCTAGGATTTCTGAAATATCGAAATCGACATCTTCATCTATTGTTACTGCATAGGCCTTTGTTTGTTTAGGGCTTGGCCTACCGTACATGTAGGCTTGGCTGTGGATTTCTTTTCCAAATCTTATTTCATCGACTCCAATTTCTTTTAGGTTTTTTATGATGTTAATTGTTGTCCTAAATTCCAAAAAACCTGGCTCTGCTATTGAGTGGTAGAACCTCCTCGTATATTATAGTTGTAGTAATAAATACTACATTTTGTTCTCTATCCCACTTTCTTATGGGATAATAATTGTATAGATAGAGGTCGTAGTTAACCTCCTTGAAGCTAGTCTTCCTAAATTAGGGTTACGCCTCTTCTTTACGTCTTTATCAGTATGAGCTGGATAGCGCA
>NZ_JAMXSM010000010.1:0-57317 GCF_026131665.1 Anaerococcus sp. NML200574
TAGGTCGAAAGAAAAAATCAGTATATTATCTTGATAAATCGCCCTTTTCTATAGAAAAGGGCCACCATCAATCTATAATATATTTGTATTGTAAGAAATTGAGCTACAACTTTTTGGGGGTACCATACCCCTCCAGCTTTCCCCCTTACACCCCCATTTCCCTCACCCCCTCTGCTCCTTAGGCGGAGTGCGAAACAGGAAGATTTTTTTCAAAAATCTTCTTTGATATTGTGGATTACTTCGTAGATAGTTGGCCTTGTTCTTACTGATTTAAAATCAAAAGTCCCCTAAAAATCACAATCTAGTCCAAATTGGCATTTTAGACTTACTTGTCATCTTAGTAGTTACATTGTTTGCATTTAAATGTGGCTGTCAGTGTGATTTTCTTTACGGGTACTTTTTATTTTAAATCTCCCAATAAATTAGTTTCTTAGACCCACTTATGGCAATGTTTGTCGAAGGCAAACGAGCCTTAGGACTGATTTGTTGTTATATTTCTCTCAGAAAACTGACCGATATCCTCAAGGTCGGGAGATTTTGTAAATGGAGGTGCCGTTAAGAAAATCTCCTGACGCACGAGTGAATATTAAATTTCCGTAACTACTGAGATGTAGAGTAAATATAAAAGAAATATTTGGGCTAGATTGAGATTTTTAGGCATCGCAATGTCAAAATCACTAAGACTAGGGATAGCTAATACAAGGGGTTCTGTCTACCAAGAGTGGCTTGCCGCAGGCAAGCTTCTTATCATGCTCCCCGCTTTAGGGGCCGCCTGGGGGTGTAACGGGGAGGGGGTGCAAGGGGGAGCCCGATGAGGGACCATGCGGAAGGTCCCTTGGGGCTCCCCCTTGAGACGAAGATTCAATTGTATATAAATATTATTAAATATAAGAGAAAGTTACGAAGAACAATACTTAATAATATTGTATCACTAAAATAAAACACTCTTGGCCCTCCCCCTTTGGCGAAGTCATCAGCTTGATGACAATGATTCGTTATGAGATAAGATTACGAAGAATTAAAGTAAATAATAACCATTTATTAAAAAATAAAAAAAGGGGTTTTAGGGGGAATCCCCCTAAAATACCCATTATTTATTGTAAACACTAATCTCCCCACTATTATACCAATATATAAGCCCCATGCTTACCTTTTTTCCCAAGGCTTCTTCTAAGGCTTTTTTGTAGATTTCTAGCTGCTTTTTGTAGGCTTCTTCTCTTTTTATCCTGTCTGTCTTGAAGTCTATTAGGATTATTTCATCTTCTTTTTCAAAGATTAGGTCTATCTGACCATTTACGTAGTAATCCTCATACTGCATTAGGAAGGATTCTTCTTTTCTATATGGTGTTTCTTCCTTGATTAATTCTTTTATCAGATCATTTTGGAAAAATCCTAAAAATTTATCCACTTCTAAAAGTTTGGCTCCTTCTTTTTCTATTATTTGATTTTCTATTAAGATTTCTATTTCTGCTTTTAGGCTTTTTTTATCATATTCTTTCATTGGGAGTTTCTGAAAGACTTTGTGGATTAGGCTTCCCTTGTCTGTGGCTGAGTAGGTTTTTTCTTCTTCTATGAAGTCTGGTTTTTTGAAGTCTATATTTGAATAATTTTCCCCAAAGGATGATCTTTCGTAGCCTTCCTCTTCTTTGTTGAAGTCTTTGGCTATCTCTGTTACTGATTTTTTAAGGCTTTCGCCTATATCATCTGCCCCCTTATAGACAAAATCCATTAGGTCTTCTATTTTTTTATAATTTGCACTAGGTTTGATATCCTCAAATATTTTACCTATATCCCTACTTTCCCTGACTTTTTCATCTTCTAGGCTTTCAAGATATGATATATCTACTCGCTTATCAAAATCATCTGTAAAGTAGTCTTTAGCAAAAATTTCCTCACCTATCTTATCGAAGGATAGGCTTGAGAGAATCCAGTCTAGGTGGCTTGACATTTCAAGATAATCTACATTTTGATAAAGCTTTGCTAAAGAGCTTTGTGACTTAGTTCCTGTTATATATAGCCTTTCCTCAGCCCTGGTTAGACCTACATAGAGGATTCTCATCTCTTCTTTTTTGTCTTCTTCGATAAGCTTATTTTCAATTAGCTTTTTATTTATAGATGAGACCTTGACCTTGCTATCATAATCTGCCACATCAATTCCAATACCTAGCTTATCATCAAAAATCGCAAGTTTTGATGAGTGCATGTTTCTTATGGTCCTTGAAGAATCTGCAAGTATTACTACCTTAAATTCTAGCCCCTTTGACTTGTGGATGGTCATTATCCTTACCAGATCCTCTTCTTCAGATAAATCTCTTGACTGGTCTATAGTATCTTTTTGGGTCTTTGAAATATTTTCATAATAGGTTAAAAATCCATAAAGACCATTGTCATTAGCCGAGTCGTATTCTGCCATAAGGTCGATTAGGGATTCTATATTATTTATCCTATCAGCTCCCAAATCCCTTGCCATGAGGAAGTCATAAAGTCCAGTTTTTTCAAAAAGATAGTTAGCAAAATCAAATAGGGAATAGATGGCGAGTTTATTTTTTAAATCCTTTATGATCAGCTTAAAATTATCAATTTTTGCTTTTATTTGCTCATTGCCATCAAAGTTCTCAAAGCAATCATAAAACCTATATGACTGGGTCTTAAGCTTTATTTCTACCAGGTCATCTTCGCTGAAGTTAAAAATTTCACTTCTTAGGACAGAAAGAAGGACAATATCATCGTTAGGATTGGCAAGATATTTTAAAAGATTTATGAAAAAATTAACCTCTGCTGCCAAAAATGATACCTTTGATATGTCGTTAAAATAAGGAATATCTGCCCTTTTGAAGGCTTCTTCATATACATATGACTTATTTCCGCTTCTTAAAACAATTGCTATATCCTTATAGGCATAGCCTTCCCCTACTAAATCTCTTATGAGTTTAACCAGGTAATCTTCCTCATTTACAGCCTTATCAAGTACTTTTAGGCCTACTTTGGCATTTGGATTTTCCTTATCCCTTCCGAAATTTAACCTGTGGCCACCGTTTTTATAGTCAATGCCACTTGTCTCTTTGGTCATTATCCTGTCAAAGATATAGTTATTAAAATCTAAGAGCAGCTTATCAGTTCTGAAGTTTTCATTTAGATTTATCCTAACAGAATCTTCTTCCCTTTCGTATATATCAAGCTTTTCTAGGAATAAGTCAGGCCTTGCCCTCCTAAAACCATAAATTGATTGCTTGACGTCTCCTACGAAAAATAGCCTTCTTTCCCTCTTAAGCTTTTCTATTATATAGTTTTGAATTTCATTTGAATCTTGGTATTCATCGAAAAAGATATATTCAAATTTATCAACAAGCTTATTTCTTGCAGTTTCGTTATCTAAGAGCCTTATAAAATATTGCTCGAGATCGTTGAAATCCAGATAAGATTTGGCCTTTTTCTTCTGATCAAAGGCTTCCATAAAACGTCTTGTAAGCCTATTAATTTCTCCTAAGAGGATTTCTTCCTTATGGCTTGTAAGGCTTATAAGGTCAGAAGATGTATTTCTTACCAGATTTTTGAGCTTATCTAGAGAATTTTTATAGGAATTTCTGTCAGTTCTTAGGATACTGTAAAGGAATTTATCATCATTTTTGGATGAAGAAAGTCTTCCAAACTTTACCTTTTCTATTTTCTCTAAAAATTCTTCCCAAGAGTCAAGATTATTTTCAAGGTCTAAAAATATTGAATAATCTTCTGTCACAAGCTCTTGGAGTTTTTCTCTCATGTCATTTTCATTGGCCATGACTGTTAGCTTAAAAGCCTTATCCTTCATGTCCCTTAGAGCTTTTTTTGAAATCTCTTTAAGCTTGTCACCAATATTTGCTGACCTTGTGTTTTTATCAAGCCAAGCAAGTGGGTCAATCTGGCCGATTATCATGTTGTAAGTATCTTGAATAAGACCTTTGGCAGGTGAGTCATTTCTATTTTGGGCGAAATTTTCTAAAAAGATCCTAAAGTCATCTGTCATCTTTTCATATTCTTCATCAAATATTTCATCTATGGCATTTGCCCTCATAATAATAGATGTATTTTCTGTTAGGACCTTAAAATTAGGACTTAACTTATCAAAATAATAGAAATTTTCCCTAATCATATCAGAACAAAAAGCATGGAGAGTTTTAATTTGTGCAGTCTTTAAAAGCTTTATCTGTCTTTTAAGAAAGGCTGGGTCAAAGTCATCTGCCGCTTCTTCTAGCCTAGTCCTTATCTTATTTTTCATATCGATTGCTGATTTGTTGGTGAAGGTTACAATTATCATCTGATCAATATCTATATGATATTTCTTCATTAGGCTGATGATTCTTTCAACTAGGACAAAGGTCTTGCCAGAACCAGCTGCAGCTGATACTATTATATTTTTATCTTCTGTGTCTATGGCAGCTTCTTGGGCCTTGGTTTTTTTAATCTCTGTCATAAGCATCCCTCTTTACATCTTCTATATTTAGGGACTTGTCTATATCCCTAAACCTATCTGAATCAATTATCTCATCAAACTTGCATATGCCCCTATAATCGCAATAGGTACATTCTTTTCTTTGCTTATCTTCCCTGACAGGCCTTAGGTCGATTAGGCCTTTTTTGATATTTTCAATAATTTGTTTTATCAAATCTTTTGCAAAATCTGTCAAGATTACAAAATCTTCTGGGCTTACAATTTCATTTTTCTTTGGGTCAAAGACTGCAAGCTTATCTTTGTCATAGTCCCTATCCATAAGCCTAATTACTTCTTCATTTACCTTAAGCAAAAGGCCTGTCATCTGGAACTTATCTGCTAGGATTTCCTTGAGATTTTCTTGATCTGTAAGTGAAACCTTATCCATTTTTTCTATCTCATCCCTAAGTGGCAAGTAGAATGAAGCTACAGGTTTAAAATCTTTATCACTTGCTGCCATCATGTAAACAATTAGCTGAAGGTCTAGGCCATTTAGGACATTTACAAGTTTAAAACTCTTGGCCCCTGTCTTATAATCTATAATCCTAATTAAATCTCCTGCCTTATCTATCCTGTCAATCCTGCCCCTTAGGTAGTTTTCCCCATCTATATCGACCTGGTCAAAAAATCCTCCCTTATCGAAGCTTTCCTCAAATGCAAAGAGTTTAAAGTCTGACCTTTTAAGACCCCTTTTGATCTCCCTTGCATTTCTCTTAGCAGAATTTAGCATATTTTCAAGGATATAGGCATTTTTAGGAGAATCTTTTCTCAAGGTTTCTAAATTTAAATCAATACCTTCTTTGAAATTTTCTTCTAAAAGCTTATCGAGTTTTTCATCTGTGATATCGTCGATATTTTCTTCTTTTAATAATCTTGAAAGCTCTTCAAGTGACTTGTGGACGATATTTCCTATTTCCATCTGGTCTATGTCAAAATCTTTTTCAACATCAGGTCTTAGGCCGTAGGAGATAAAATATTTGTAAGGACAACGTGAATAAGTTTCAATTTCTGAAACTGAATAGGCCCTTTTCCCATAAAGCTTGCCAGCAAGGTCTAAATTAAGCGGAGCCTTGTCATTGGTAAAAAAGAGTCCCTTAAAGATTGAATCATAGATTTTCTGATTGTCGGTTTTTTCTAAATTATCTTTTAAATACTTGATGAAATCTAGGCTTAAGTCCAAGTCTTCCTTACTTATTTTTTCATTCTTCTTAGCTTTTTCCAAATTTTCTAGGGCAAATTTCTTAAGGCCTTCCTTAGAATATGCAGCAAGACTAGGCTCAAGTTTTGTAATTGATTTCACTTGCGTCTGAGGGAAAATATTTAAAATATCATTTAAAACCAAGCTTTTCTTAAGTTCTTTGCCTGACTTATCTGCCAGCGCATAGGAAAATATCAATTTATCAGATCCTACGATTATCTTATAAAGGCTTAGTTTTTCAAGACTTTCCATGTCCTTATCGTATAATTTAAGGTCTATCCCACGCTTTTTTAAGTCTTCCTTCTCATCATCATTTATGATAAAATCCCTAGACTCTCCTGATGGAAAATAGGCATCATTAAGGCCTAAAATTATATTTATCTGCTTATTTGAAACCCTCTCCCTCTTAAAATCACTTACTATAAGGTGGTCCTTGGATGGTGGAATTAGGCCAATTTTAATGTCCTTAGTCACGGCTTCTATTAGGTTATAAATCCTGGCAAGAGAAGTCTTTCTATCTCCCATAATTAAAACTAATTGGTCTAAAATCTCTATAAATTTATCCCAAATTTGTTCATTTTCTCTATAATCATCAAGGGCTGCAAGGTCCTTTAAGTCTTCCTGAAAACTTGTAATGGCAAGTCTTATTGATGAATCAGAAATCATCTTATAGATACCTTCAACAAGGTCTCTTGTATTTCCTTCATTATCTAAATTTACTAAAAGTTCTAAAATCTTTTCCCTTACCCTATTTATGGCCTGGTATTCTTCTTCCTTTTTCTTAAGCTTTTCTTCTCTTTTTGGATCATTTTCCAAAAACTTTTCATAGAAATCATAATCCAGGATAAAATACTTATCATCTTCAAACATGGCACCCGCTATATTTCTTTTGCCAATAAATTTGATGAAGATGTGGCAATCTTCCTCGTAAGTTTCACCAAAATCAATTAGCTTAGAATTTAGTATATAATAGAGGTCTTCTTTTCTGTATTTATTAACCCTAAGCCTAAGGAGGGCAAGGAAGGTCTTTATAATGTGATTATCACTCATCTTCCTACGCTTATCCAAAAATATAGGGATGTCATACCTATCGAAGGTCTTAGCTAGAATATTTTCATATTCGCTATTTTCTGTCATGTAGATGGCAAAATCATTGTATCTTAAGTCCTTACTTTTTATTAATTTATTGATAAGAAGGGCAATATTTTCCACCTCAGTCCTTGTCGATATAGACTCTAAAACCCTAATATTATTAGGCTTATCTAGATATGGCCTTGGGTTAAAAATATCAAAGTTATCTAAGAAGTGGTCAAGGTCTGCCTTATTTTCCGTATTTTCCATTTCTATAATTGCACAATTAAAATTAGATCTAAGTTTTTTATAAAAGCCAAAGGCTGGGTCAAATATTTCTGCTCTTGGAAGGGCTTCATTTAGATTTTTAGGATCAAGATTAAGGCCGATAGTAATATCAATATCCTCCCTTGCAAGGGCAGATATAACCTCAAGTTTCCTTTCCTCCATATAGTCAAACTTATCAAAATAAAAGTGATAGTCCTTTAGAAAGTCTGCATCCTTAATGGATTCTGCTAAAAGAGAGGTCATGTCCTCACCATCAATAAATTTTCCTGAAAGAGCTTCCTGGTAGGCACCAAGAATTATCCTTATTTCCTCGAATTTTATCCTGCTGGCCTCATCTATTTCAGTATCCTTAATACTTTCAAAAAAATCTTGGTCAAAATTATTATCCTTAAAACTTGCAATCAAATCTGTAATCGAATTGATGAAGTCGATATTTCCATAGGAATTTTTGAAAAGAGTGAGCTTATCATTTAAATCGTGCATTATATTTGTAAGTATCATGAGCTTGCCTTCCTTATTTAGGAATTTTAGCTTGGCAAGGCCCGCCCTATCTAGGAAAAAGGCCGCAAATGATGAAAAGGAAAGGACCTTAGCATCCATTACTGAAGAAAATCTGATATTATTTATGAAGTCTATATCAGTCTCAAGGGTGTATTGCTCAGGGACTATAAGGATTGATTTTTGGCCAGCTTCAATCCTTTTTTCTATTTCCTTGTAAATATATAGACTCTTGGCCTGGTCTTTTTTTGCTAGTATTAATGAAATCATGCTTTCACCTCTATCTTTGAGCCATCGCTTGGCTCGTAGCTTATCAAAATCTTGGCATCGATGGCATCTTTTAATTCATCCACGTGAGAAATTAGGCCAACAAACCTGTCATCCTTAGAAATTTCTTCAATAGCCCTTATGGCATTATCCAGAAATTCCTTAGAAAGGGTTCCAAATCCCTCGTCTATAAATAGGGTATCTATCCTGATTCCCCCATTTTCTGCTCCAATTTCATCAGAAAGGCCAAGGGCAAGGGATAGGCTTGCAAGGAAGGATTCCCCACCTGAAAGACTTGTGGCTGGGCGGCGCTTGCCTGTATTTGCATCTAGGATTTCTATGTCAAGGCCTGCCTTGGACCTATTATCAGTCGCTTCCTTTTTCCTTATCATAGTAAATTGACCATCTGTCATCTTATTAAATCTCTTATTGGCAAAGTTAAGAACCCTATCAAAGTAGACACTAAGGATGTAGGTTTCAAAGTCAATCTTCTCCCTTCCCTTATTGGCTCCACTTGTCCCGCTTGCAAGATCGGCAAGTCTTGTAAGACTAAGAGACTTATTCTTTTCCTTTTCAAATTCATGGCTTATGGCTCTTATCTCAAGGCCCGCCCTTTTAAAGGAAGATAAGCCTTGGTTTAGGGATAGTTTTCTATCAGCTAGAGCCTTTGCCTTTTCTTCAAGGTCTATAATTTTCCCTTTAAAGATTTCTAAATCTATGATTTCAAGGTCTTTAAAATCCTTTAGATTATCAAGATTAGCCTTTAGTCTGTCAAGATTTTTGAAATATTCTTCGTTTGCTCTTTTTAAAAGGTCGAACTCATCAAATTTATCAAGATAAACCCTGTAGGCATCCTCATTTTCAAATTTTTCAGATACTTTGTCCTTAAATTCTTTTTTGTAGGCTGTGAGATTTTCTTTATTTTCTGAAAGAGTTTTTTCAAAGGATCCAATTTCTGCCTTAAGACTTGAAAGGGAAAGTTTTATTTCTTGGTCGCAGGCCTTAGTCTTTTCTATAAAATCACTTGCATCTTTTATATTTTTCTCAAATGACTTTATTTCAGCTAATAGGTCTTCTTTTTTAAGGCCCTCCATTTTCTCCTTCTGGCCAAGGTAGGCGATTTTTAACTCTTGGAGGCGGTCTAGCTTAACATTTATTTCTTTTAAAGCTTGGGCTAGCTTTTCTTTTTCAAGGCCCAAGGTCTTCCCCTCTTCCTCTGTCTTTTGTAATAACTTATCTTTAAGGTCAATCTCCTTTTGATTTTTAGCTAAGAGGTCATCATAAGATTTGACAAGGTCTTCATTTTCCTTTATAAGACCCCTTATATTTTCAAAGCTATCGTCCATTTCCAAATCTTTGATATTTTTATCAATAAGTAGCCTAATCTTTTCAAAGGATAGGTTAAGGTCATTTAACTTTCCAACTATCTTATCAAAGTCTAAGCCCTCTGACTTGTGAAGGGGGATTTTTTCTTCATGCTTAGTCCCACAAACAGGGCAAATCCCATCTTTATTTAGTCTTTCAATAAAATAATTTAGCTGGTCAATTTCCCTATCTAGGCTCGCTTTATCTTTTAAGTTAAGATAATTTTCTCTTTCCTTGCCTAAGCTTTCAATATCTTTCTCATAGGCCTTGTTTTCTATAAGCCTTGCCTCATCTTTTTTGAGACTTTCAAGCTTATCTTCTCTGGCCCTTAATTTTTCCTTAAGTTCTAGGCCTTCTTCCCTAAGTTTCGCCTTATCTTCACGGGCTTGTCCATAGATTTTTCTTAAGTTTTCTAGATTCTCATCTATATTTTTTATCTTTTCTTCTAAGTCTTGCTTTTCTTTTTCAATAGTTTTTATAGATTCGTAGGCTTTTTTATTTGATAAAAATTCGCCAAGAGCTTGGTAGGTCTTTTCCTTTTCTGCTAGACCAAGTTTATTTTTATCTAGATTTTTGGCAAGGTTGTCTATCTTTGCCAAGTCTTTTTCTAGATTTTTTGCTTCATCATTTTTCTCTTCCAAAAGTTTTTTATCCGTCTCTAGGCTTTTAGTTAAATTTTCTATTGCTCCCTGAGTCTTTTCTATTCTTTCCTCATAGATTTTGATTGACTTGGCAAAGCTAGCTAGATCTAGGTCGGATTTTTCTTTGGATTTTTCTTCAAAATCCTTATACAAAAGATTATAAGCCTCTTGTGATTTTTGATAAGATCTAATATTCTCATTAGTATTTTTAGACTTCTCTAAGTTCCTATAAGAATTTTTTATATTTTTATCTAGTCTTTCTTCTTCCTCCTTAAGTTCATCCAACTTAAAAGTAAGGTTATTTTCATTGGCCTCTATTATTTTAAGGATATTTTTAAAATCAAGGGCCAAGATATAATCCCCATTTATGACTTCTTTTAAAATTTCATCATAAGATATAATATTTGATAATTTATCATCAATTTCCTTAATTTTATTCTTGCTTGTCTTGGCCCTTTCCTTGAGCCTATCTGTTATATCCCTGTATTTTTTGGTCTTGAAAATATCAGAAAGTAAGGCTGCCTTTACATCTGATTTAGCTGATAAAAACTCCTGGAACTTGCCCTGGGCTAGGAGCATTACCTTTGAGAATTGGTCTACATCAAGACCCACTATCTCCTTAACTATGGGCTCTACATCCCTTGGCTTATCTGCCAAAAGCTTCTTCTCACCGCTTATATCAAAAAGACTTGCCTTATGGCCTAGATTCCTTGGCCCCCTGGCCCCCATGGACCTTTGATTAGGGTATCTTTCTATAAGATAAGTCTTTGACCCAATTTCAAATTCAAATTCAACGAAAGTGTCCGGATCATCTTCCTTAAGATAGTCACTCCTCATATTTTCTTGGCTTATTTCTCTAGGAATAGATCCATAAAGGGCAAAGGATATGGCATCAAATATCGTAGTCTTGCCAGAACCTGTAGGGCCTGATATGAGAAAGATTTTCTTATCAAAAAACTTGGTGAAATCTATTTCTATTTCATTTTTGTAGGTCAAAAAACCTCGCATTTTTAGTCTCTTAGCCTTCAAAATCTTCTCCAATCACTTCTTTTAAGATTTCAACTTCTGCCCCTGTAAGCTTTCTACTGTCCTTAAAATCGACAAAGTCAGCAAAAAGCTCTAGGGGATTTTTATTGTCTAGGTCTATATCAAAGCTTTCCCCATCAAGGTCAAAGACAGACTTATTTGCATAATTTATAAGGACTGCATTTGGAAACTTGGCCTTAAACTTGGCCATGGCATTTTCAACTGTCGCCTCATCATCTAAGATAAATTTGATATAAGAATCTGACGGATCTTCTCTAATCAAATCATCAAAAAGCCCCTGCCTTACTTCAAATTCTCTAAGAAGCTTTATAGGGATTTTTTCTATGTCAAGGCTATCTTTTTTAAGGTCAACTAAAGTCACAGACTTATTAATATCCTTCTTATCAAAGGAATAAGGCATAAAGGTCCCGGCATATCTTATCTTTTCTTCCTTGACAAAGTGGGCGGAATGAAGGTGACCTAGGGCCACATAGTCAAATTTATCAAAAAGACTAGCATCCATCATGTCAGACCCACCGATTACAAGTGGCTTTTGGCCCTCATTATAGGCTGTCTCTAGAGTACTCTCGCTATAGGACGCATAGCAGTGGGTGATTAAGACACTTCTATCCTTATAATCTATCCCCTCAAGGGCAAGCTCATAAAGCCTAGTAAAATCATCAAGCTTTTCCCCAAAAATGACCTCTCCCTTGGCCAGGGACATGAAAGGTAAGAGGTAAAAATTAATAGGGCCCTCATCATCAAAAAGTGTGACCTTATCCCTATTAAATTCACCTGCTAGGTAATATTTATTAGTCTTATAAAATCTTTTGTTGATATCAAGCCTTTTGGCTGAATCGTGGTTACCAGCTATGGCAAGGACAGGTACATCAAGGTCAAAGACGATTTTTTCTATAAAATAATTGTAAAGATCAAGGGCCTCTGCACTTGCAAGGGCTGTATCAAAGATGTCTCCTGCAATCATGACAGCTTCGACCTTTTTCTCTTCAATAATTTCTAAGATTTGATCAAGGACATATTTCTGATCTTCCAAGAGTGAAAAATTACCCAGACTTTTGCCAATATGAAGGTCAGATAGGTGGAGGAGTTTCATCTCTTATCCCTCACAAAAGTAAGGGTATCAGGCGTAGAATTATAAGGGTCATACTTATAATCATTGATAACAAGCTCTTTAACCTGGTCAATATCTTCGATTTTATTTTTAATAATCTCCCTAAGCATAGCTCCCCTTGCCTGCTTCATGTAGGAGACAATTGATTTAAGCTTGCCATCACGATTTTCCTTAAAATCAACAGTGATAAACTTATCCTCATCTTTTAAAAATGTCCTGATGGTCTTGGTATATTCCTTAGATGCCAGATTTAAAACTAGGTCATCATCTTCAAAAAGCTTATTATAGATGTCCTTGCCCCAAAATTCATAAAGGTCATACATGGTATTGTCAAAATAAAGCCTATAATCACGAATCCCTGTCATCGGCTTAAGAAGGCCATATAGGGCTGATAGGATATAAACATGATCGTTTAGATAAGCTAAATCATCAAAATCCTCCATCTTAAATTGTTTAAAAACAAGGCCATCATATGAAAAAAGCGCCGGATTTTTAAGCTTGTCAAAATCAAAATCTTGGAAATCATAATAGGCCTTCTCGGTCAATTTATCGTTGGTCCTATTGAGGTTACCCATCTCATTCATAGAAAGCTTCTTAATTTTATCAACTAAAACCCTAGTCTTATCAGGAAAAAGCAGACCCTCTGTATCTATATTATCAAAATGTTTAAAACTTTTGGCTGGTGAAATAATAATCTTCATAAAAATCCTTTCTTTATATATTAATATTATAACATATGAGGACACAAAAAAGACCCCTTTTTATTTAGAGATCTTTTTCTTTAGCTTATCGCTTATTAACTTTATTAGGCCTGTAATCATTAATGAGATTATGGCGAGTACTACTATGGTTCCGCCTGGTTTTAGGCCGCCGTAGTAGGATATGGTAATTCCTAAGACCATGAATATTAGGGAAAATATTAGGGATATGATGTAGGTTTGCTTGTAGGATTTGGCTATTATTAGGGCATTTGCTACCGGTATTACCATTAGGGATGTGATCATCAAGGCTCCTACTATCTTTGCTGAAATTGCAATTGTTAGGGCTGTTAGGGCTGTAAATATTGAATTAATAAGTGCCACCCTTACTCCTGCTAGCCTTGCCATTAGGGGGTTGATTGATATATAAAGCAGGGCATTGTAGAGGTAGAAGGATGCTAGGCTTACTAGGACAAATATTATACTAACCATGATCAAATCACTAGATGATACTGTTGTTATTGAGCCAAATAGGTATGATTCAAAGGATTTGCCTCCTGGGGCAAAGTCTGAAAGGATTGCCGCAAGGCCTATGCCTAGGCTCATTATGATGGCTGTGGCCATGTCGCCAAATTCTTTAAATTTTTTCCTGATTAATTCTATTGCAAAGGCTGATATTATACAGATTATAAGGGATGTCCACATGGGATTTATTGACATAATTAATCCCATAGCTATACCTGCAAGCGATGAGTGGGAAAGGGCATCTCCTATCATGGATGTCTTTCTATTTATCATGACCATACCTATCATGGGAATGATTAGGGCAAGCATTATTCCTACCCCTAGGGCCCTTCTCATAAAATCATAGTTTAACATATGACTCCCTCCCTTAATCTAAATATCTTATCCACATAGTCGCCTAAAATTTCCATCTCGTGGGTTATCATTAAAATTGAAATCCCGTGATTGGTGTTTAGGTGGACTAAGAGTTTTAGGAAGTCGTCTTTGGACTTTTGGTCAATACCTACTGTTGGTTCATCTAAGACTAAAAGGTCAGGGTTTGCTACTAGGGCCCTTGCTATCATTACTCTTTGGGCTTGTCCGCCTGATAGTTTGTTGAAGGGCCTATCTATTAGGTTTTTGATATTTAGGCTGGTAAAGATATTTTCTACATCTTCCTTGTTAGATTTTTTAAGTTTTTTGAAGATGTTAAAATCCTTGTAGAGGTTTAGGCTTACATATTCCCTACAGGTGACAGGAAAGGCGATTTTTACAGAATCATTGACCTGTGGGACATAGCCTAGTTTGTCATAATTTTTAAAATCTTCTATGTCTATACCAAAAAGTCTTATAGACCCCTTATCCTTTTTAAGTCCACCTAGAATTAGCTTGATGAGGGTTGACTTTCCCGATCCATTTTCTCCAGAAATTACGGCAAAGTCACCCTTTTCAAGACTTAAATTTACATCTTTTAATATTAAATTTTCATTATATCCAAATTTTAGTTTTTCTATTTCTATAAGCTTCATGTATATATTATGCTTTTAATATAGGATTATGCTAGAGATTTGTAGATATTTTCAAGGTTTTCTTTGATTATATCTTGGATTTTAACTTCCTTATCTAGTTCTTCTTTGCTTGCAAATTCCATGGTGTTAAGTGGAGCTACTTTTGCGCCAATTTCATCAGCTATGGTCTTTGCTGCTTTATCTGAACCGCCTGCTTCATAAAATACTGTGTTTAATTTATTTGCCTTAGCTAGGTCTGTAACTTCCTTCATAGCCTTAGCATCTGGATCATCTGTTGATGTTAGGCTTGCAAGCGGAATTTGTTCTAGGCCAAAGTCTCTTGCTATATATCCGAAAGCTTGGTGAGGAACTATAAATTTCTTATTTTCTACTTTAGAGAATTTGTCTTTGTATTCTTCGATTATTCCATCAAGGTCTGCTGCAATTTTTTCGTAATTTTCTTGGTAATAATCCTTATTTGCTGGGTCAATTTCTGATAATTTATCAGCTATTACCTTAGCTTGGGCTTTGACATTTACTGGAGATAGCCAGGTGTGTGGGTCAAATTCTCCATGATGGTGGTGATGGTGACCTTCTTCGCCTTCTTCATGATCATGATCGTGGTCTGCGTCTTCGTGGTCATAGTCGTGGTCATGGTCGGCATCTTCATGGTCGTGATCGTGGTCTGCATCTTCGTGGTCATGGTCATGGTCGTGGTCTTCTTCACTTGCCTTGATTAGGTCTAAATCTTTTGAAGTATCTACCATTTCTATATTGAGACTTTCTTCTACAGAATCTTTCCATTCTTCCATGCCAGCACCATTTATAAATAACAATTTAGCTTCAGATAATTCTGCCATATCCTTAGCAGATGGCTCCCAGCCGTGAGATTCGCTTGTAAGAGAGTTGAAAGCTTTTACGTCAAATTTATCTCCAGCTATTTGTTTTGTTAGATTGTAAATAGGATAAAAAGATCCATAAATTTCATTGCTTGCTACTTCCTTATCAGTTTTTTGTGGCTCTTCTACTTGAGTCTTTGTATCTGCTTCTTGTGCTGGTTTATTACCACAAGCTGTGAAGGCTAAGCTTAGGGCTATTAACATTAATATATTTTTATTTTTCATATTATTCTCCTTTATGCAAGTTATTTGCATTAAGTATTATATAATAAATTACCCCTCTGTCAAATAAAAAGTATAATAATATCTTAAGGAGTGATAATATGAAGCTTAACGAACTCTTAAAAGACAAAAATCTAAGGATTACCAAGGCTAGGAGGATAATACTTGAATATATTTTAGAGGCTGATAGCCCTGTTTCTAGCCAAAATATCTATGACGGAATAAAAGATGAACTTGCAATTGACCTTTCTACCATCTACAGAAACTTAAATATCTTAGAAGAGAGCAATCTTCTTTTTAAGACAAGCGATCTTGACGGAATAAATTATTACCAAATAAATAAGGAAGATCATAAGCATTTTATAACTTGCAGCCATTGCCATAAGAAATTTACAATAGAAAATTGCCCAATTCATGAGCTTGAAGGCCAAATCGAAAGAGAAACTGGCTTTATTATCGAAGGCCATAATTTCGAATTTTATGGGATTTGCCCAGACTGCCAGGCCAAGATAAATGCTTAGGAAAATATTAATATACCTTTGCCTTGCCCTTAGTCTTAGTTCTTGTGATTTAGAAAATCAACCTAGCAAGGTTGAAGAAAATCAAAGTTCCTATGTCAAAGCTCAGGTTGTTCAAATTATCGATGGTGATACAATCAGGGTAAATATAAACGGAAATATAGAAAAAGTCCGCTTTGTGGGAATAAATACACCTGAAATTGCAAATAGGGACCATCCAGATGAATTTATGGGGCCAGAAGCCAAAGATTTTACAGAAAAAACCCTAAAAGATAAGGAAATTTACCTAGAAAAAGATATATCAGACAGGGATAAGTACGACAGACTTTTGCGTTATATCTGGCTAGAAGAGCCAGTCGTAAACCCCAGCACAGATGATATTGGCAAAAAATCCTTAAATGGAATCCTGGTTAAGGAAGGACTTGCCTTTTCTAACTTTTATAAGCCAGATACCAAATACCAAGACCAGCTAGAAGCCCTAGAAGATAAGGCTAGGGATAAGGCTATAGGAATCTGGTCTGATGGAAAGAAAAATGCCAAGAAAAAAGTAAAAGCTAACAAAAACTCAGGCCTCTACCACCTAGAGGGCAGCCATGGCTATAAAAACACAAAAGATAAAAACGCTATAATTTTTGATAGCGAAGAAGAAGCTAAAAAAGCTGGTTTTAGGCCAGCAAAATAAAAGAACTGCATCAATTGACCTATCCCATCCGTATTGCTGATTTGGGGATTCGGTTATTTTGTGCAGTTCTTTTTCTTTGGCACGCCCTCAGGGAATCGAACCCTGATCTTGGGCTTCGGACACCCCTATTTTGCCATTAAACTAAGGACGCTTGATTGTGATGTTTGTGTAGGAGATTGGGTTTAGAAACCTCAGTGGCAAGAAGGTGTTGCCTAGGCCGCTTTCTATATAGATTGTGGATGAGCCGTATTTGAATTCTCCCCTATCGTATTTTGGAAAATAACCCTCACCTGGCGCAACTAGTGCTCCTATAAAAGGTGCTCTTACCTGGCCTCCGTGGGTGTGACCTGAAAATATAAAATCAATTCTTGGGTCATACTTATCCCTGATTTTCTTTGAAAAATGAGATAAGACTAGGTTTAAGGAATTTTCACTTGGATCAAAGGCTGCAAGATTTGCCCCAAAATAACTTGTCCCATAAATATATAGGTCATTATCTCTTATTTTAATCTTTTCTCCCTCATTTTGCAAAAATCTTATGCCTAAATCCTGGATCTGGGCATAGAATTTTTCTGAATCTTGGCTTGCTTCTTCGTGGTTGCCGCTTACAAAGTATGTTTTTATGCCAAGCTCATCTAGCTTGTTGATAAAATACATGGTCCTTTCTATTTTAGAATCTGTAGGATAATCTATCATATCCCCGGTTAAAAATATTAAGTCTGGGTCAAATTTTTTTATATTTCCTAGAACTTCCTCTAGATTCACTAGGACATTTGAGTGGAAGTCACTTATATGGGTTATTTTTATATCTGATTCGACCTTATCAGAATAAAAAGTTTCTGTCTTTTCCCTGGCTACAAAGCACTGGTCGTGGTTGTATTTTAGGCCAAGCCCTGCCGCTAGTGCAAGGCTTGCCAAAATTACCTTATTTTTAGTTTTCATCTGCTAAATCCTCCAAATACATCTTAGCTGACATATCTGAGGCTATCCTGAAGCCTGCTCTTGGTGAAAAGGACCTGCCTGTGATATTTGGCCCATCTACTGCACATGACCTTTTAAATTGGCTTGCTGTAAAGCGTTTAAAATATGATATCAACCATTTTTTTATAGTTTTTTCATCATATTTATCAGCAAAAGCAATTATTGCATCAGCTAGGATTTCCTTAGCCTTTTTATGGTAGGTCAAGTGTTGGTAAATAAAGAAATCTATTAGCTCGTAAGGCCCTATGATTTCTTCAGTTTTTTGGCTTATTTCTCCCTTATCCTCGCTCTTAAGCTCTGGAGATACTGGAGTTTCTAAAATATCAGTTAGGACTTCTGCTAGGTCCTTATTATCTGTAAAGTGGGCATAGGATTTAATTATATACCTAAGCTCAGTTTTCATTAGGGTAGCATTTAAGGAATAATTTGACATGTGGTCGCCATTGTAGGTGGCAAATCCCTGCATACACTCGGATAAGTCTCCAGTTCCTATTACAAGACCCCCATACATATTGGCTAGGTTAAAGAGGACTTGGGTACGCATCCTGGCCTGGGCATTTTCATAGGCTGTATCTGCTGTTATCCCATCGTGACCAATGTCAGCAAGGTGCGCACTTACAGACTTGCTAATATTTATTTCTTTTAGGTCAAGTCCTAGGCTTTTTGCAAGCTTATAGGCATTTGACTTGGTCCTATCACTTGTGCCAAAGGCTGGCATGGTGTAAATGCCTATTTTATCCTTATCAAGACCCATTAGGTCATAGGCCTTATTTATGATAAGGAGGGTCATAGTCGAATCAAGGCCGCCTGATAGGCCTAGAAATACCCTATCAGCACCTATTGCCTCAAGTCTTTTTATTAGGCCAAGGGCACCTATTTCTAGGGTTTCCTTCATAAATTCATAAGAAAATTCTTCCTTAGGTAGGTATGGAAATTTTTCTACATCTACCTTCTCTTCTGTAAAATTATGGAAGTTTGGCTCATATTCTATTTCCTGGATGTCCATGAGAAATATTCCTGTATCACCCTCTAAAATTTTACCGTCTTTGGCTAGAATTTTTGATCCACTATAGACAAAGTCTGTTGAAGACTCACCAGGGCCTGCTGAGGCGTTAACATATATAAGGTCTTTTGATAAATACTCTATATCCTTTCTAAGATCATCATCAGAGCCAATTGTTCTAGTAAAAGCTGACGGGTTCAGAATAATATCAGCTCCCATCTTTTTGAGGTCAAAGGCTTTTGGGTAGGATTCAAAGTCATCTTCACCTACAGATATTCCTATTTTAAGGCCTGATATGAAATTTACAAAAGGTTCGTAATCTAGTTCGTAGTCAAAAGCCCTAAATGTTCCCTCTGGCTTATCAGAAAATATGGATTTTTCATAATTTTTAAGTTCAGACTTAGTCACAAGTCCAAGTAGGTCTCCACCCTTAATTAGGGCTACCGCATTGTAAATACCAAATTTTGTCTTAATTGGTAGACCTATAGTAAAGGCCAAATCAAAGTTCTTACTAAATTCTACTAAGTCCCTTAGGCCATTTTCAGCCGCCTCTAGAAGGTCGCCTTCTAAATATGAGTCGTAAAGGCTTGCCCCTGTTAGGCAAAGCTCTGGCAAACATAGAATATTTACTTTCTCTTCTTCACAATTCTTAATTATTTCTTTTATTTTTTTAAGATTGGCTTTTACATTTCCAAGAGCTAGTGGGAAATTTTTAGCCATAATTTTTATTTTTCTTTTCATTTTATCACCTAATCTTATTTTACCCCTTATGGACAAAAAAAGAGGACCCCGGAGGGCCCATCTTAAAATTTTTATAGTTTTTCTATTTCTTCGATTAGAGCAGGAACAACTTTGTGGAAGTCACCAACTATACCGTATTTAGCGTGTTTGAAGAACTTAGCTGATTCATCATTGTTTATTACTACAACAGTTTTAGCTTCTTCTACTCCCTTTAAGTGTTGCATTGCTCCAGATATACCAATTCCTATATATAGGTCTCCCTTAAATTTCCTACCAGAAAGTCCGATATATTGTCTAAGTGGTATATATTTTTTAACTTCTGCTATTGGTCTTGATCCGCTTAGTACTGAACCCGTTAGATTTGCAAGCTTCTTAGCAATTTCTACGTTGCCTTCTTCACCAATACCCATACCTATAGCTACTACCCTGTCAGCTTCTTCAACTGAGCCTTCTAGGTCTACTGGTTCAGCCTTTAGTTTATAACCATCAGCTACAAGAGCTGCTACTAATTTCTTAGCTGCATCTTTTGGATCTCCTGTGAAGATTTCTTGTTTCTTTTCTGCTTCTTGAGCTACTGGTTTTTCAACCTTTTTAGCTGTCTTATCTTTTGGAAGGATGTAGCCTGAGATTACAAGTTTCATGATTTCATTTGTTCCTTCATAAATTTGAGTAATCTTAGCGTCTCTGTAGTGTCTTTCTACATCTACACCCTTGATAAAGCCTGAACCACCATATAGTTGTAGGGCTTTAGATGTAAGTTTTTCAGCAAGGTCTGATGCGTAAAGTTTAGCCATTGCAGCATCCTTACCGTAGCCTTTTACGTGAGCATCTTTCTTCTTAGCTGCATCATAAACTAATAGTCTAGCTGCCTTAAGCTCTGTAGCCATTTGTGCTAGGGTGAAAGAGTTGTATTGGAAATGACCTACTGCCTTACCAAATTGAATTCTATTCATTGAGTATTCTAGAGCTGATTCATAAGCACCTTGAGCTATACCTAGAGCTTGACTTGCTATACCAATTCTACCACCATCAAGGATCATCATTGCGTATTTAAAGCCCTTGTTTAGTTCACCAAGTAGGTTTTCTTTTGGAACTTTTACATCTTTAAAGTGAAGCTCAGCTGTAATTGATGATCTAATACCTAATTTGTCGTATGGTTCTGAGAAGGTAAAACCTTCAAAGTCCTTATCAACTATAAACATTGATATACCATGATTACCCTTGCCTGGTTCAGTAACTGCTGTTACTAGATAGGTTTGGGCTTCTGGTGCGTTTGTTATAAAGATTTTCTTACCATTTAATAGGTAGTAATCTCCCTTATCTACTGCAGTTGTTTCTGTTCCTGCTGAGTCTGAACCAGCATTGTCTTCTGTAAGACCGAAACCACCGATATAAGTTCCATCTACAAGAGGTCTTAGATATTTTTCTTTTTGTTCTTCAGTACCAAATTCATTGATTCCCCATGTACCTAGTGAGGTATGAGCTGAACAAATTACACCTACGCCACCATCTACTCTTGATAGTTCTTCGACTGCTATAGAATAGTGTTCGTTAGTTAAGCCTGCTCCACCGTATTTTTCATCGAAAGGTATTCCCATAAGGCCCATTTGACCCATTTCCTTTACAATTTCTGCAGGGAATTCTTTAGTCTGGTCTAAGTGAAAGGCTATAGGTTTAACCTTTTCCTCAGCAAAAGCCCTAACGACTTTTCTAAATTCTTCTAAATCTCTTGGTAAATTAAATGACATATACTCTCCTTTTATTTTCATTAGATAAATTATATTGTATAAAGTGTTATAACTTTTATATCCTAATAAAATGATACCCATATTTTATCAATCCAAACATAAAAATGATAATTATTTGCAATTGTTTATTTATTGTCAAGAAAATGTTTCTATTTCTCAAAAAACAGGTATAGTTAAGTTGAAATAATAATAAAGGAGTGCGTATGTACAATATAATAGAGGTACTTGATAATATATTCTGGGTCGGAGTAAATGACCGCAGAATTGCAAGATTTGAGAATATGTTTGAAGTTCCAAATGGAGTTTCATATAACTCTTTTGTAATCAAGGATGAGAAAAATGTTCTAATGGATTCTGTTGAGGGAGCCTTTACTAGACAATATCTAGAAAACATCAAGGCAGCTCTTGATGGTGAAGATCTTGATTATATAGTTATAAGCCACATGGAACCTGATCACTGCAGAAACATAGACTTTGTCCTAAAGGAATACCCAAATTGTAAATTTGTTGGTAATGCAAAAACATTTAAATTATACGAACAATTCTATAATGATAATTTCAAAGATAGGTATTATGAAATCAAAGATGGCGATGAGCTAAATATTGGTAAGAGAAATCTTAAATTTGTCTTTGCTCCAATGGTTCACTGGCCAGAAGTATTTATGACCTATGAAACAAACGAAGGACTCTTCTTCTCAGCAGATGCCTTTGGTGCTTTCAATGCTATAGCTGGTAATATCGAAGCTAGCAAGGTTATCCACAAGGGTGACTGGCTAGAACAAGCTAGACGTTACTATATAAATATAGTTGGTAAACAAGGCAAGATGGTTCAAAACCTATTTAAAAAGGTAGAAGGACTTCCAATCAACACTATCCTACCACTACACGGACCTGTTTATAAGGATAAAGAATCAATCGAATTTATCCTTGAAAAATACAGCCGTTGGGCAGGATTTATTCCAGAAGATAAGGGTGTTGCTATAGTATTCTCATCAATGTATGGAGATACAGAACAAGCAAGTGATATCCTTGCCGCAGAGCTAGCTAAGCTTGGTGTAGAAGACATAGTTTTATATGATGTAAGTGATTGGGACCCATCATATCCAATAGCAGATTGCCATAGATTCAGCCACCAAGTATTTGCACCAATCAACTACAATGCTGGTCTTTATTACAAAATGGATGCCTTCCTAAGAGAGCTTGTAGGTACAGGCTATAAAAATAGAACAGTTTCTTTCTTAAACAACTGGTCATGGGGCGGAAAATCCCTTGAGATTTCAAAAGAAATCTTAGAACCGGCTAAATGTAAATACATCGGCGAAGATGTAAAAATAAATTCAGCAGTAAAAGAACCACAAATAGCAGAACTTAAAGAACTTGCTAAGGTTATAGCTGAAGATATCAAAAATACAGAAATCTAATATATTTTCTTATTAACAAAACCCCAGGTCTATCCTTAAAAATGATTGGCCCTGGGGTTCTTATTATAAAATTTCTTCTATTTTTCCCTTTAATTTCTTTGTCTCTTCATAAACATTTTCTGCATCCATTATAGCCCTTACAACACAAATCCCATCGACAGCAGATCCTTCTAAAACATCTACATTATCAAAATTAAGGCCGCCTATAGCATAGACATCTATAGCTACTTTTTCCTTGATTTCTTTTAGAGTTTCTACAGAGGTCCTTCTGGTTTTGACATGGGTTTTGGTTTCAAAAATCGCCCCCACTCCCAAATAATCAGCACCAGCTTCCTCTGCCTCTTTGGCCTTTTCTACCGACTTGGCTGTTGCTCCTATTAGGGCATCAGGCCCTAAAAGCTTCCTGCAAAGGCCAACTGGCATATCATCTTCTCCAACATGGACCCCACAAGCCAGGGCCCAGGCTAAATGTGGCTTATCATCTATTAGCATAGGGACCTTATACTTATCACAAAGGGCCTTGACCTTTTTGCCAAGGTCAAGTATTTCCCCATCAGTTTTTTCCTTTTCCCTAAGTTGGAGGATATCCACTCCTCCCCTAAGTGCCTCCTCTATTCTTCTAAGAAATTCTTCTTCTGTGTATTTATCAGAATTTGTCACCAGATATAATTTTTTCAAATTTCTCCCTCCTTGATTTTTGCATGATCAATTATAATTTCATCACTTATTGTCCCAATCTTATCCATAAGATCTACAAAAAAGCTGTAAGGCTTATCTTTATCCGACATTTCTGCACCGATTTCCATAATTAGCATGGCAAGTAGGCTTGCATTTATGACATCGGTCACCGCTATAAAGGCTGAAATTAAGCCTGTAAGCATGCAGCCTGTTGCAGTTATATTAGATAGTTCTGGACAACCATTTTCTATTAGGTAATACTTATTATCTTTTACCAAAATATCAATCTTACCAGTAAGAAGAACTGCCGCCTGGTATTTCTTACTTAAGGCTTGGCAAGTTTTTATCAAATATTCTAGGCTCTTATCCTCATCATCTTTACCAACATCGACTCCCTTGGCAGAAGAAGCTCCCTTAGCTAGGGCTATAATTTCTGAGGCATTACCCTTGAGTAAAGAAAATTTATATTTATAAAGCAAATTTTTAGCAAAGTCAAGTCTTAACTTGCTCGCCCCAATTCCTACCAGGTCTATTATTATAGGTAGACCCTTCTTACTTGCAAAAAAAGATGCCCTATCCATGGCTTCCATCCTTTGCTGGTTGATATTACCCAGATTTATTGATAGGGCATCTGCCTTTGGAGTTATATCCTCCATCTCTTGTGGGTGCTCAGCGCAAATTGGCTTGGCACCCACAAATAAGATTGAATTTGCAACCATATTTATGGCTATGGGATTGGTTATGGCATGGATTAGGGGTTCTTTTTTTCTTATTTCCGCCCTAATTTTTACTAGGTCTTTTAGATTTTTCATAAGCTTGGATTCCTAAAGAATTTTGTATCTTTATCAGCATATTTGAACCTTGAAGGGTCTTTAGGAAGATAAAAGCTACTGATCCTCCTAAGAGAGTTGCTATAAAAAAGCTTGGAATATAGTAGAATAAGGCAATGTTTTTATTTCCCAAAAATAGTGTCATAACAGGTGCTGATATTATTGCCCCGATTATTCCTGTTCCTATTATTTCTCCAATTACAGCTGCTATTATTGAGCCCTTGGTCTTTCTATATAAAATTCCAGAAAGGACAGCTCCAAAAACTTGGCCAGTCACTGCTAGGGGTGGAATACTTAAAAAAGTCATCCTGATAAAGGCAGTGAGGATTGCATTTGCAAGGCTATACCAAGGTCCCATAAAGACTGAACAAACTATATTTACAAAGTGAGCCGTTGGCGCAAAGCCTTCAAATCTGAGGATGGGTGAAATTACTACTCCAATTGTTACAAACATGGATAAAGTTATCATGATATAAGTTTTGTTTTTTTCTTTCATTTTACTCTCCTTTTGAGGAGTTTGGGTCTAATTTTTATAAATTGGCTAATTTTTTCTATAGACTCGACAAATTCTCCTCCTATATCTTTGAAATTTGGTGCAAGGTATTAAAAATAGCAATAAATTCTTGCTACAATTATATCCTCCACCTAGCCTATAAAAACCTAAGTCAACTACAAACTTAGATTCCAGCGCCTCCACTGCATTATTTAAAGTGGTAAATGCTCATCTCTTTTTAAATTACAACCTTTCTTTGTAAGCATCTTTTCTTAAGCGATAGAAAGTGGTCTGCCCGATCTACCGCTAAACGATCTTCACAAGAAAGTTTAATCAAAGATAAAAGTGAAATAAAAAAAGAAACAGCACAAAGACTGTTTCAAAAAAATTCATGATAAGAATCAACTCATAAAAAAGATTGCGACTAGCTACGTTGGCATTATCCAAATCAGCTAAGGTCGAAGATTAACTTCCTCTCAGATCTTTAAAGAACTCCCTTGTCTATACCTATGTTAGTATAAAATGATTTTTTTGTCAATGAAAATCGAAACTTTCCTTATAAATAAGTTTTTAGTTTATCAATTTTTTTATTAATGAAAAGTTTTTCTAAATAAAGAGGATATCTTAAGAAATTGGCAAAAAATCTTAGGATCTCTCATCTGTAATTATATGTTCTAAGCCGCAATGATCTGACTTAAGATATTCTTTAATAAAAGATGGATATGCTTTATAGTTATCAAGTTCATCAATTGGAATCCAGTGCATAGATTCTTTAAGCCCCTCCATGGTGTAGCTATTACTCTTAAGATTCTTATTGCCCTTAGGCTTCATCATGTAATAAAAGCAAATCTCATGGCAATCGACGCCTTCTAAATTAGAACTTCCTACAAAGAAATTCTCATGGATTATAGCCAAATAATCCACTTCATAATTAATTCCTGTTTCTTCGAATACTTCTCTTTTTACAGCTTCTTCAGAACTTTCCCCCAGATGTACTCCGCCACCAACGGAATAGTAATAGTCCTCTACTTCATTTCCCGCAAACAAAAGGCAATCTTCTTCAACTATAATGGCAGCCGCCCTATACCTAAACCGCTTATTACCTTTTCTAAATCCACAATCCTGATCCATCTCTATCTCCCCTAACTCTATTTTCAATTTCCACAAAAACAAAAATGACCCGGATGGGTCAACTTTGTTTTTTCTTAGATTTGATTTTTATATAATGAGAATTTTTAAACAATTTATTTAATGAATCATAAAACAAATCATAAAATGATTTTATTATCAAAAAAGCTAAAAATCTCGTTTTATAAGTATTTTTAAACTCAAATTGCTTTGACAAAATTATTGAAATGTATCCGCAAATTCTAAGAATATATGCTCAAAATTGGGCACAACCAACTGCTTTTTGCCAAAAACTTTTTTTAATTAAAGCTATAGTGTCGGCAGAACTTTCTATTTATTTTCTTTCAGAAAATAAAGACAAGTTCATGCCTCCACATAAGTCTTTCCATAACTCACACTTCGTGCTCGCTAGGACAAGGCTATAGTATCGGCAGAACTTTCTGATTATTTTATTTCAGAAAATAAAGATAAGTTCATGCCTCTACATAAGTCTTTCCATAATTTTCCTTCAGGACAAATTAGGACAAGGCTATAGCATCGGTGGAACTTTCTGCTCATTTTCTTTCAGAAAAAGAGGACAAGTTCATACCTCTACATAAGTATTTCCATAACTCGAACTTCGTTCTCGTTAGGACAAGGCTATAGCATCGGTGGAACTTTCTGCTCATTTTCTTTCAGAAAAAGAGGACAAGTTCATACCTCTGCATAAGTATTTCCATAACTCGAACTTCGTTCTCGTTAGGACAATGCTATAGCTTCGATTTCTATTACTGCTCCTTTTGGTATGTTTGCTACTTCTAGGGCGCTTCTTGCTGGTTTGTGGTCACCGAAGAATTCTTCGTATACTTCATTAAAGGCTGCGAAGTCTTCGATTTTATCTAAAAATACATTGCATTTTATTATTTTATCAACTGATGAACCTGCTTCTTCTACTATAGCTTTGATATTTTCTAGAGCTCTTTTTGTAGCCTTTTTGATATCACTTTCAAGTTCTCCTGTTGCTGGATCTAATGGGAGTTGGCCTGATGTGAATATTAAATTATCTGTTGCTATTGCTTGTACGTATGCTCCTACTGCTGCTGGTGCTTTCTCTGTATTTATTGCTTTCATATTTCCTCCTAGTTAATTTTTAAGAATTCTTCAAGGGTTAGCTTGTTATCATAGATCTCTTTGGCATTTTCAACACCCACAAATCTAAAGTGCCATGGTTGGGCCTTGTGGTGGGTTATGTTTTCTTTGCCTTTTGGATATCTCTCGATAAAGCCGTATTTATAGGCATTTTCTGCTAGCCACTTGTATTGAGCTGTCGCTTCAAATTTATCGTTATATTTGCTGCCTTCGGTAAAAAAATCGAAGGCCACACCTAGTTGGTGCTCACTTGTTCCAGGTTTTGAGGCATCTACCTCACCTGCTTCAAACATCTTTTGCTCAAGATCATAGCCTCTATAATCAGATGCTATCCTTAGGTCTAGGTTTTCCCTTGCCATATCTTGACGCATTGTCTCAAAAGCACGTCTGGCTGTCTTATCTACCCCTGGATCAAAATTAGCTGATAGTGGGTAGGCTTCACTTACATAAGCTAAGCCATTTACAACCTTTATCTGTTCATTTTTACCTAGCCTTGCAAGTCCATACTTATTTACATAATAATAGGTGTCATCTATCTTTACCTTGGCAAAGCCATTTTCACAGCCATAAAAACCTAAATATGCGCCTTCCTTAATGAATTTATCTGTTTTTGAATAATCATTAGGAAATTGGTAGGCATATTGGGTTTGCATGCATTTGACATATTCAATTAATTGATCTTGGTATGAGCTATCTTCTATTTTTAGCTCATCTGCTATATCTGTATCTTTAAAACCAATCTCTGTGGCTACATGAACATCACGTTCTTGCGTTTTCTTATCTTCGTTAGTTTCTCTGACAAGATCACCTGAAGCCATTCTGTATTCACTTGGCCTTTTGATTTGGTAGGTATCTTTTTCAGGTATGGCAAATTTGATGGTGGTGATTGTAAGTAGTGCACCTACCCCAAGCAAAATCGCCCTTTTTCTTTTCTTTCTTGCTTCGCGTCTTTTGCGTCTCTTAAGCTCTCTTATTCCTTTGTTTGACATTTTCAATCCTCTATTTATTTCAATATTTTTGTGAGTCTTTTGGATAAGTAAAATTTTGCATAATTATAAATATATTTCAATTCATAGCTTTAGCGCTGTTTTACCATTTGCTATATTCATTATAACATCTTTTGGAAAAAAAACCTAGGGCAAAATGTGGATTTTTTGATGTTTTATAAGAAAAATCCGACTTATTTGTCGGATTTTTACATTTTTTAGTTTTATTTTGACTATTTCTTAAAAATTGATACGATATAGCTTAAAAAGCTTCTGTTTTTCATATTTTTCTCTTGCAATTTTTTATCAATCTTTTTATTTATATTTATATTATTGTCTGATTGATTTTTATTTTTTACATTTTTAGAAGCTTCAATGGATTTTATCATAAGAACTTCTTGAGCATTAATATTTTTAATATTGTCTACCTTTTTATAAAAACCTGACCTATCCATTTTTCTCATCTTTACATCATCAGAAAACATTAGATTGGTGAAGTCTAATATATATTTCTTTATCCTACAATCTTCTATTGGAACAGCTACTTCCATCCTATTTCTAATATTTCTTGTCATAAAATCAGCTGATGATATATAAATTTTTGGATTAGTCTTGCCAAATTGATAGATTCTATGATGTTCTAGAAATCTTCCCACTACTTGGTAAATTTCAAGATTGTCAGTTTTACCTTCAATTCCTGGCAGGATGCAAGTTATGCCCCTTACCATCATTTCTATTTTAACTCCTGCTTGAGATGCCCTTGCCAGCCTATTAATTAAAACCCTATCAGAAATGGAATTCATTTTTAACCTTATATAGGCTTCTTCTCCCCTTTGAGCCTTATCTATCTGATCATCTATTAGATCATATAGTCCTACTTGCATTGATTTTGGGGCAACCAAGAGCTTTTTATAAGTACCTTCGAGATTTCCTATTAGGATATTATCAAAAAGATCTTTGCAATCTTGGCCAATTACCATATCACTTGTCATGAAGGAAAAATCTGTGTAGAGTTTGGCTGTTTTTTCGTTGTAATTTCCTGTAGCTATTTGTGAAATAAAGGATATTTCTTCATTTTCATACCTGGTTATTAGACATACTTTTGAATGGCACTTGTAGTGGTCAAAGCCATAAACAATCTTACAACCAGCCTCTTCTAGCCTTGATGACCACAAGATATTATTGTTCTCATCAAATCTTGCCCTTAATTCCATTAGGGCGATGACTTCCTTGCCTGCCTCTGCTGCCTTTATTAGAGCTGCTGCAATCTTTGAATCCTTGGCTATCCTATATAAGGTTATCTTTATGGAATCAACGCTTGGATCTTCTGCTGCCTCTTCTAAAAGTCTTATCATAGGATCCATTGACTCATAAGGATATGATAAAATTAGGTCCTTTTCTAGAATTTGTTCTATCATTGGCCTTTGAGGATCGACCATGGCTGATGCTTGTGGGCTAAATTCTTCAAATGAATGTTCTTTTTGAAAATCTTCTGGAAGGGCACTTATAAAATCATAGATAAAGCCTAATTGCATAGGTGTTCTTGATGTGAAGATTGATTTTTTGTCTAAAGCGAAGCTTTTGCATAAAAAATCTATATCTAGAAGACTTAAGTCCTTGTCAACCTCTAACCTAACTGGTTCTAGCCTCTTTCTTTTTTTAAGTTTTCCCTTCATATAGGACCTAAAATCCATATCAACATCGTAATCATCATCATCAAAACTTATATCGGTATTGCGGGTTAGGCTTATAACATAGGAATTGTGGCATTTGTATCCTTCGAAGACTTCTTTTCCAAATTCTTTGATTATCTCTTCGATAAAAACATAATTTGATTCAGATATTCTAACAAACCTATCTAGCCTATCAGGTACGTAAATTATTCCGACTGTTTCCTTTGGGTTTTGACTTTTAACCTTCTTTTTTTCTAGATCAAACACTACCGAAAGGCTTAAGTTTGCGAGTCTTGGCATTGGGTGGACCCTATCTATTATCTGAAAGGAAAGAATAGGTTCGATTTTTGAATCAAAATAAATCTGACAACTACTCTTCTCTCTTTCTGATAAATCTTTTACTCTTGATATTTTTATCCCTTCTTCAGCCAAGTCATAAACAAGGTCTTCGTAGATATCATCCTTTTGTTCATACATTGGTACAAGTTTTGCTAAAATCGCATCAATCTGCTGGCTGGCCGTCATCTTTGACTTGCCATCTACAGGTTCTTTTTTAAGGTGAGATAGGTCTGTGAGAGATCCTACCCTTACCATAAAAAATTCTTCCAAGTTACTGTCATATATGGATAAAAACTTAAACCTTTCAAGTAGGGGCACATTTTTATCCCTTGCTTCATCTATGACTCTTTTGTTAAATTCAAGCCAAGATAACTCCCTATTTTGCGTAAAGCTTATATCTGTCATAGCTATTTCCTTCCTAAAAGTTTGCTATAGACATACCCTTCCCTAACACCTGTTTGGCTAACATTTATTGTATCGATTGAGAAAAATTTACAAATTTTATTTAAAATTATCATTCCTGGCAAGAGAGTGTGAACCCTATCAGGTTTGACAGCAAGAATCATATCTAGCTTAGACCTGTCATCTGCCTTTAAGATTTCCTTAAGCATCTTATTAAATTCGCTTGCATCCATGCTTCTAACGCTATCATCAAGCTTATAATATTCCTTGTAGAATTTTAAGCTAGCCCTAGCAGATCCACCTACTGCTGCAAGAATTTTTTGATCTTCTGCATACATAAGGCTATCTTCAAGAAGCTGATCAATGCGTTTTTCAATTTCTTTCTTATCAGATTTGTCTGCAAATAAGCCATCGACATAGTCATTAAAGGCTGATAAAGAGCCAATTGACAAGGAAACTGATTTTATAACCTTTCCTTGATCAATTAGGACAATTTCTGAAGAACCGCCACCTATATCTGTAAGTACACCCTCTGCTACTTCTGTTGAAATAGCCGCACCTACAAAGGCAAGCTTAGCCTCTTCTTCGCCTGAAAGTATTTCTACATCTAGGTCCAGCTTATCCTTGATCAGATTTAAGACATCTGCCCTATTTGCCACATCCCTTACAGTAGCTGTGGCGAAAGGATAAACACCATCAATATCATCAAAATTATCCACAACTGCCTTAAATTTCCCTAAAGTGTGTAAGAGTCTTGAAATGCCCTTTTCTGTAAGCCTGCCCTTTTTAACGAAAGATTTTAGAGAAACTTGCTCTTTTTCTGAAAATAGATTAATAGCTTCGCCATCTTTTTCCTTATAAACTGATAGCCTTACGGTATTTGAACCAATATCCATTATTGCATAAATCATTTGATATCTCCTAGGTAATTTAATTTGTAATCAACTTCCATTATTTGGTCAATCAGTCTTTCTGTCTTGGCTGATTTCTTTGTCATAAATATATTTACCCCTTTTTCGCCAGATCTTAGGTCTAATTTATCTGCTAAATAAATTGCAGGATCTATGATATTTGCCTGGCAAGTGAGATTTTTTTGTATTTGGTCTTTAATCAGCGGGTAATGAGTGCATCCTAGAATTATATTTTCAAGAGCCTTGTCATTGGCAGGATATAAATATTCTCTAAGTGTCTCATCAAGGTCAGGTCCCTCAAGATATCCCTCTTCGATTAAATCTACAAGCTTAAGAGCTGCCATTTCATAGACTGTGGCATCTTTTTTTGCTTCTATCTTATTTTTTATATAATGACTTGATATTGTGGCCTTGGTGGCAAGGGCTAGGTAATCTCCCTCATATTCAAGGCTTGCCTCAACAGCCATATCTGTAATGGCAATAAATTTCTTTTTGAAATGCTCTATAAGGTAATCCTTGCAAGTAACTGAGATTGTATTGCAAGCAATTATATAGAAGTCTATATCAAATCTTTCTAAAAATGTGACAAGCTCTATAGCAAATTTTTTAATTTCTTCTTTTGGCCTATTGCCGTAAGGGACCCTTAGGTTATCACCTAGATAATAGAAATTGGCGTCATTTTTCTTGGCTAGCTCATTTAAAACAGCAATTCCGCCTAATCCTGAATCAAACACGCCTATATTAGTCATCTATAAGGTCCACCTTTTCTACAAAGTCATAGACATCTTTGAGATTCTCATAGGCCTTATCAAGAGTCTCATCATCAAAGAAAATCCCAAATACAGTTGCTCCAGAACCTGAAACAAGGGCCCTAGAAGCTCCGTTGGCCAAAATATTTTCTTTGATAGTATTTAAGTGAGGAAAATCTCTGAGGACTACTTCCTCCATCACATTTTCAAAACTATCGATTATCTCAGACTTACCCTTTTCTAAACCACAAATGATTGCCTCATTATCAATATGACCATAGGTTTTTGTTCTCTTATAGACATAAGATGATGCGATTTCTGTCCCATCATTTATAAGGAGGAGTTTCATCTTAACTTTATTGGTAAAAGGTGTTATTATCTCGCCAATTCCCTCAGCCCTTACCAGGCTTTCTTCAAAGAAAAATGGAATATCAGCCCCTAGGCTTTTTCCAAGCTCAGCCATTTCTTTTTTTGAAAGACCCAGGTCCCAGAGCTCATTTAAGGCCTTAATGGTTTCCGCACAATCTGTAGACCCTCCCGCAAGGCCTGCTGCAAGGGGAATATTTTTCCTAAGTTTGATAGCTACTCCTAGGTCTTCTCCCTTCTCATAAGCTAAAGGAGCTAATTTTTTGTAAGCCTTGTAGATCAAATTATCTGTCAGATGACCTAAATCTATATTAGACTGGTACTCAAATTCACTTGTCCCTGTCTTTTTAATTTCTAACTTATCATATAAGCTAATCCTTGCCATGATTGTATCTATATCATGATAGCCATCGGCTCTCTTCTTTAGAATATCAAGGCTTAGATTCACTTTTGCAAAACATTTTTTAATCATATATACCTCAAAATTATTATATCCTTTATGATTATTTTTTCTATACTTTATCTAAATAGCTTGACAGGAAAAATAAAGGGTATATAATAAAGCATAACAAGCGATGATAGGAAGAGTAATCTTACATAAATCCTCTAGCGAGTCTTGTACAGTGGAAGAAGACAGGTAAGGGTAAGATGAAGAGAGTCTTTGAGCTTAAGACCTGAAATAAGAGTAGGGCCTTAGGGGTGTGCCCCTTACAGCATAAGGTATGATAGTACTTATTAAGTCTTATTTTGTGAGAAATAAGAGAAATTGGGTGGCAACACGGTAAACTCGTCCCTAGAGGGAGGAGCTTTTTTTATGCCCAAAAAAGAAAGGAATTTATAATGAAAAAACTATTAATCGGTGTCCTATTAGCAGGACTAATGACAGGATGTGGATCAAATAATAATACTAAGGATGCTAAGGAAGCAGAAAGCGCAGATAAATTACCAGGTATCCTTGCAGATGGAAAATTAACTGTAGCAACAAGTGCGGACTTTGCCCCATATGAATTTTATGAGGGTGAAGATATTGTTGGTATCGACCCAGAAATTGTAAAGGCCATTGGCGAAAAATTGAAAGTTGACGTAGAAATTAAAGATATGGACTTTAACAACATCATAGCATCAATTGGTTCGGGCAGGGCCGATATAGGTGCTGCTGGTATGACTGTAGATCCAAAAAGGCTTGAAAATGTTAACTTTACAGATACTTACGCATCTAGTACTCAAATATTCTTAATAAAGAAAGATAGCGGAATCAAATCAAAAGATGACCTAAAAGATAAAACAATTGGTAGCCAACTTGGTACAGTAGGAAATGAGATAGCTGAAGAAGAATTTGATAAAGTATCCGCCTTTGCCAAATATCCTGATGCAGTTCTTGCCCTTCAAAATGGAAAAGTCGATGCAATCTTAATGGACAAAACTTCAGCAGAAAAATTCCTAGCTGCCAACGATGACCTAGAAATCATGGAAGCTGACTACGAATCTGAAGACTATGCCTTTGCTATTGGTAAGGAAGAAGATGAAGCAAAAGAGATAATAAATAAAGCTATCAAAGAACTACAAGACGATGGCACAATCGAAAAAATTGTCAAAAAATATAAGTAGGCCCTGATGTTTGACTTAATTAAGACAAATCTATTAGATGATAATCTGTATATTTACCTGCTAGAAGGGCTTAAAATAACCCTTCTAGTAAGTATAGTATCCCTGATATTATCCTTCATCCTAGGCCTAATCCTTGCTATAATCAAAAAGGCCAAGCTAGACCTCAATCCAAAATGGGACAATCCAAAAGGCTTTGCCCTTAATCTTCTTGATAAACTAGCAGGCCTATTTATAACAATAATAAGGGGGACTCCATCAACCATCCAACTACTAATTATGTTTAACGTAATCCTAGTAGGACTTGATAACCTGGTAATCATTGCCATAGCAACCTTCACCTTAAACTCAGCAGCTTATATGTCTGAAGTTATAAGAAGCGGGCTAAATTCAGTATCTAAAGGAGAAGTAGAAGCAGCAAGAAGCCTTGGCTTATCATATAACCAAGCACTTTTTAAGATAAGCCTTCCCCAAGCCTTAAGAAATGCCCTACCAGCCCTCGGCAATGAAGTAATAACCCTCCTAAAGGAGACATCAATATCAGGATTCATAGGCCTAGCAGACCTAACTCGTGGGGCATCAATAATAATATCCAAAACCTTTAAGGCCAGTGTCCCTTACCTTGCGGCAGCTCTAATCTATCTAATTATAGTAATTCTAATAGAGCAAGCCTTCAAAGCCATGGAAAGGAAGGTAAAACATGTTAGAAGTTAAAAATCTCCACAAGTCCTTTGCAAACAACGAAGTTCTAAAAGGAATAGACTTAAAAGTCAATAAAGCTGATGTAATCTCAATAATTGGCCCTTCAGGCTCAGGAAAATCAACCTTCTTAAGAAGCCTAAACCTCCTAGAAGAGATAGATAGCGGCGAGATATTATTTTTAGGAGAAAATGTAAAAGATATAAATATAAATAGTCTTAGAGAAGAAATAGGTATGGTATTTCAAAATTTCAACCTCTTTTCTCACTTGACAATAATAGACAACCTAACCCTAGCTCCAGTCCTAAGGGGCAAGCTAGATAAGGAGCAAGCCCAATTAAAGGCAAAAGAGCTCCTAGAAAGAATCGGTCTATCAGATAAGAAAGACTCCTATCCAGATGAGCTTTCAGGTGGTCAGAAGCAAAGGATAGCAATAATAAGAGCTCTCATGATGAATCCAAAAATCATGCTCTTTGATGAACCAACCAGCGCCCTCGATCCAGAAATGGTAGGAGAAGTCCTAAATCTAATGGCAGATCTTGCAAATGATGCCATGACAATGCTTGTAGTAACCCACGAAATGGCCTTTGCAAGAGAAGTATCAAACAGGCTAATCTTTATGGATGCAGGAAAAATTGTCGAAGAAAGTAAGGGCCCAAAAGACTTCTTTGCAAATCCAAAAACAGACAGGGCCAAAGATTTCTTAGGAAAAATAATTTGACAAAAGATAAAAATTATAGTATCATTTAATAGTGATACTAAGCGGGATTGGCGGAATTGGCAGACGCGCAAGACTAAGGATCTTGTGACCGATTTTAGGTCGTGGAAGTTCAAATCTTCTATCCCGCACCAAACTTAATTAACATAAAAAAAGAAGGCATTGACCTTCTTTTTTTGTAGTTATATTTCTAATTTTATAATTTGCTAATGTATTTACATTTTTTAATTCGCCATATTTTAAACCTAGATAAAGTTTTTCCTATTTAAAATATTTTACATAAAATTAATCTATATCTAATTTAAATATCACCCTTATCTTCAACTTCTTTATGCTTCTTCTTATCCATCAAATAGGCATAGATTAGACCCACAATCACCATGATTGGGATTTCAAATCCGTTTAGGTCAAATAATTTGGGGATTCCTATTACTATTATTACAAAGATTAGGTCAAAGTTTATGTAGGCCATCCAGCTTTTGTCCATAATTTTGTAGTTGTGATAGACCATCATTATGATACCTGCTATGTATATGACAAAAAATATAAATTCTAGGTCTCTATAGCCCCTAAAATAGCTTAGGCCAAGACCTCCTAAGATTTGGACTAGATATTCAAATAAATATATGCTCATGACTTGCTCCTTTATTTGATTATATCAAAAAAACGGCAGTTTTTAAACCGCCGTTTGATGTTTTAGATAAATAAGCCTGCACAAACTACTGATACTACTGTCATTAGCTTGATTAGGATGTTTAGTGATGGGCCTGAGGTGTCTTTGAATGGGTCACCTACTGTATCTCCCACGACACTTGCCTTGTGAGCTTCTGAACCTTTACCAAATTCTCCATCAAGTGTTTCAATGTGTTTTTTGGCATTGTCCCAAGCACCACCTGCATTTGACATGAATATTGCAAGTAATACTCCTGTTACTAGGGCTCCTGCAAGAAGGCCGCCTAGAGTTTCTGGTCCAAAGACCTTGCCTACAAATATTGGAACTACTATAGCAAGTATACCTGGTAGGATCATTTCTTTTAAGGACGCTGCTGTTGAGATTTCAATACATTTTTGATAATCTGGTTCGCTTGTTCCTTCTAGTAGACCTGGGTCGTTTTTAAATTGTCTTCTTACTTCTTCAATCATTTCTGTCGCAGCCTTACCTACTGAGTTCATGGTTAGGGCTGAGAATAAGAATGGTAGCATACCGCCTACAAACATTCCTGCTACTACCTTAGAATCTAGAATTGATATTGTTTCTAGCTTAAGTGTTTCAGAATATGTTACAAATAGTGATAGGGCTGTTAGGGCTGCTGATCCTATGGCAAAACCCTTACCAATAGCTGCTGTTGTGTTACCAATTGAGTCTAATTCGTCTGTTATATCTCTAACATGACTTGGAAGTTTGGCCATTTCGGCGATTCCTCCAGCATTATCTGTGATTGGTCCGTAAGCATCTACTGTTACAGTTGTTGCTGTTGTTGAAAGCATTCCTACTGCTGATAGGGCTATACCAAAGACTCCATCTGCCCAGAAGGCTACGATTATTCCAAGTCCTATAAGGATTATTGGATAAACTGTTGAAAGCATTCCTGTTGATAGACCTGCTATGATGTTTGTTGCAACACCTGTTTTTGATTCTTCTGCTATATTTTTTACAAATTTATAATGGTCTGATGTATAAATTTCTGTCAATAGTCCTATCAAAATACCTACTATGATGCCTGTAATTATAGCTAGGGCTGCTCTTAAGTTTCCAAAATATGATAAGGAAAGGATAAGGGCTGCTACAATAACTATAGATCCTGATAAGTAGATTGTTTGCATTAAAGCTGATTGTGGACTCTTGTGTTTCTTTCCTAGGAAAAGAATTGTTGATGCAATTGATGCAAGGATTCCGATTGATACTAATAGTAGGGTAAATTTAAGTCCTACTTCACCATAAGATACAAGACCTAGGGTTATAGCTGAGATGATTGCTCCTGCATAGGATTCAAATAAGTCTGCTCCCATACCTGCAACATCACCTACGTTATCTCCAACGTTATCTGCAATTACTGCTGGATTTCTTGGGTCATCTTCTGGAATTCCTGCTTCAACCTTACCTACAAGGTCTGCACCAAGGTCAGCAGCCTTTGTATAAATACCACCACCAACTCTAGCAAATAGAGCTACAGATGAGGCACCTAGGGAATAACCCATTACAATTGCTGGATCTCTAAAGATCATAAAGCTTACTACAAGACCTAAAAATCCAAGTCCTGTAACAGCAAGTCCCATTACTGAACCACCTGTAAAGGCAAGCTTTAGGGCTCTAGATCTACCACCCTCCATAGCTTCGTTAGTGCATCTTGCGTTAGATTCTGTAGCTGTAAGCATTCCTATAAAGCCTGTTAGCATTGAAAAAGCTGAACCTACTATATAGCAAATCATAATCCTATAATCTAGGAAAATAGCTATAAGGATTGAAACTACAACTACAAAAATAGCGATAAACTTATACTCACTTGAAATAAAAGTCATAGCTCCATTTTTGATATAACCTGATATCTCGCTCATTCTTTCTGAGCCTTTAGAAACAGGTAATATCCTCTCTCTTATGTTGAAAGCCATTAGGACTAAAGCCAAAATAGCTACAAAGAGGGATAAAATTTCTATAAACATATTTCCTCCTAATGTTATTAAATTTTTATGGGCTGTATGATTCAAATTATAAATATAAAAGTTTCCAAAAAGAAATTTCTTAATAATATTCCAAAAAGAAAAATCCTTAAAATCATACTGCCTCATATTATATACTTAATTATACTTATTTTTTAACCAAAAACTATCATAAAAGTAAAAGTTTTTGATAAATTTAAGATTTTTCTTAAAAAAACTAAATGTCACAAATAAAAAAGGATGCCGGCGCACCCCTTCTAATTGCTTATTGAAATTTATATATTTTTTATTATTCTTATTGTTCTTCGTAAGGCAATAAAGCTACTTGTCTAGCTCTTTTGATTGCTCTTGTTATTTCTCTTTGGTGTTTAGCGTTAAGACCTGTAACTCTTCTTGGAAGAATTTTACCTCTGTCAGTAATAAATCTTTTAAGAGTTTCGATATCTTTGTAATCTATTACTTTAGATGGGTCTTTAACAAATGGATCAACCTTTTTTCTTGGTTTAAATCTTCTTACTGCCATTGTTATTCCTTTCTCTATAATCTAGAAGGGAATTCTTCCATCGTCTTGGATTTCAGTAAAGTCATCATCAAAAAAGTCATCATTGCCGCCAAAGCTATTTGAGCCTTGGTTTTGTTGATTATAATTTTGATTTTGGTAGTTATTAGTTTGAGAATAATTGTTATTATAGGTATCTTGGTTGTCACCTGGGAAAGATCCGCTATTAGCTGATCTTTGACCGTCATTTCTTGAGCCTAAAAACTCAACATTATCAGCAACAACATCTGTTGTATAAACAGTCTTACCTGTTTCTCTATCTTGGTAGCTTCCTGTTTGGATCCTACCTTCTACTGCACATTGACTTCCTTTACTGAGGTATTTAGAGGCATTTTCGCCTTGTCTACCCCAAACTGTGATTCTTGGAAAATCCGCTGTTTGACGATTAGATGCTTCCGCTTCTTCTCTTCTTTCTCTGCTTAATCTTCTATCAATAGCTAAATTGAATGTACAAACCGCTTGGTTTGATTGTGTGTACCTTAACTCTGGGTCCCTTGTTAAGCGACCTATCAGTATAACCTTATTCAAATTAGTCCTCTTTTCTTATAACCATGTATCTAAGAATTGAATCAGATAGTCTTAATCTTCTTTCGAATTCTTTGATGTGATCTGGTTCAGCTTTGAAGTCTACGATATAGTAGTAACCATCTTTAAGATCGTTAATCTCATATGCTAGTCTTCTCTTTCCCCAATCATCAACTGATACAACTTCGCCATTTTCTTCGATATGACCTTTAAATCTATCAAGAAGAGCTACTCTGTCAGCATCAGCTAAGTCAGTTTTGAAAATCAATACTGCTTCATATATATTCATATTTTCACCTCCCTATGGACTATTGACCCCGTTTATACTACGGAGTAGAGAATTCCTAGTAATAATACTCCTTTAGCATCCTTATGTCAAATAATATCTTTAAGGATATTTATTTTCTAAAATGGGTAAGTATTAATTAAGAAATAAAGGAGGCAAATATGAAATTATTAGAAGGAAAAGTTGCAATCATAACTGGCTCATCAAGAGGTATTGGTTATGCCGTTGCGGAAAAATTTTTAGATAATGGAGCAAAAGTTGCTGTTCTTGGTTCAAGAGAAGAATCTGCTAACAAGGCCCTTGCGAACTTAAAGGAAAAATATAATCAGGAAAATTTTAAGGGTTACTGGCCAAAGCTTACAGATGAAGAAAGTGTAAAAGAATTTGTAGAAAAAGTCCTAAGTGACTTCGGCAAGGTTGATATCCTAGTAAACTGTGCAGGAGTTTCAGATAATATCCCAAGCCTTGATGCTGACCTTGCTCATTTTGCCAATGTAATGAATATAAATGTAAATGGCACCTACAATATGATCCACAAGATTCTGCCTCATTTTATAGAGAAGAAGGGCGGGGTAATTGTAAACTTCTCATCAATGGTAAGTAAAAATGGCCAACAACTTGGAGTTGCCTATCCGGCAAGTAAATTTGCTATAAATGGCCTAACCATATCCCTTGCTAGAGAGCTTGGTCCTTATGGAATTAGGGTAAATGCAGTTGCTCCTGGTGTTACAAACACAGACATGGTAAAAGTCCTTCCTAAAGAACAAATCGAACCTGTCAAACAAATGATTCCATTAAAAAGGATTGGCGAACCAGAAGATGTGGCAAATGCAGTCTTATTTTTAGCAAGCGATATGGCTTCCTACGTATCAGGAGAAATCCTCTACTGTGACGGGGCAACCTTTATGTAGCTTTTATTTAAAAATTCCTAGGTCCATTTTTGGATTAGGAATTTTTTATTTGGGCAAGAAAAAAGAGGCCCAAGCCTCTTAATCTTTATATTCCAACAACATCTCCCACATCTATACTAAACATCAAGCCTACTCCAGGCTGATTCATATCTCCTAGGACTTCCTTAACAGCATCCTTGGCCGCCCTTAGATCTTCATCATCAAGAAGGGTAAAAATCGTCTTATTATAAGGTCTATTATTATCCATAACCGACCTTAAAACTCCACCAAAAAGTGGTATTTCTCCCTCAATAAGGGCTGATCCCATCCCCTGAGAATCAAGGATTGTCGCTCCTGTCACCCCCACTTCTACAAATTTTTCTAAAATGTCATTTAATTTTTCTGTCTTATTTAAAACTAAAAATAACGCCTTCATGACTTTTTCTCCTTTACTAGCTTTCTTTTCAAACCATCTACCTCGCCTGCCTTTGTAATTGATACCTTGGCAAGGATTGGCCCTAGGATTTCAAATACCAAGACTGAAAATAGAATAACTGTGATTATCTCGTTCGCAAAATCTGGTAATTCTCTTGCTACAATCATTGATAAACCAATAGAAATCCCGCCTTGGGATAAGAGTGATAGTCCTAGCCATTTGACAACTGTATCTTCGGCGCCAACAAGCTTAGCGCCAAGCGATGCTCCAGATATTTTCCCAGCCGCTCTAGACAGGGCATAAAATATTCCAAGTGATCCTATTGACATAAGGACTGATAAGTCAAGCTTAGCCCCTGCAAAAGTGAAAAACAAGAGATTGATAGGTGGAGCAAAATTATTTATATTATCAAAAACCTTTCTTGAATTGTTATGATAATTTACAAGCACTCCACCCACCACCATATTCACTAAAAGTGGTGAAAGTTTGAAGAAGTTTGCAAGACCAGTTGATAATAAAATTACTGTAATAATTGACGAAAGCTCATCATCCTTTGACCTAACTTTCTTAATTAAATAGATAAATACTAAGCCAATTAAAAGTCCTAATAAAAATGACAGGGCAATTTCTATCAGAGGACTAAGTATCATCATAGGTATTGATAAGCTCTTTTCCCCGATGGCAAATTTGGCCAAGGACATAGAAACTCCAAAGCTTATAATTCCAAGGACATCATCAAGGGCTGCAACTGGTAAAATTGTCTTGGTAAGTGGCCCATAGGCCCTAAATTGCCTAATAACCATCATTGTCCCTGCTGGAGCAGTAGCTGCTGACATAGAAGCTATGATAATTGAAAAAACAAAGGACTTGTCCAAAATAAAATACATGACTGAAAATACTAAAATCAAGACCCCAAGGACCTCAAAAACAGTGATTACAAAGACGTCCTTGCCAAGCTTTTTCAAATCTTCTAGCCTAAACTCACTTCCAATCGAAAAGGCAATAATTCCTAGGGCAAGCTCATTTACAAAGTCGACCATAGGCTGGTTAGCATCACTTAAAACATTTAAAAATGAAGGTCCTAATAACAAACCAGCCACTATATAACCAGTGACATTTGGCAATTTAAACCTTCGTGAAATCTTGCCTCCAATAATTCCCAAAAAAATCATCAGGGCTAATTTAATCTGAATATCCAATAAAATCCTCCTCCATCCTTATTTCATAATTTTATAAGATATATTATAATACATATATATTATACTATTTAAGTAAATATAAGCTAATCTTGTCAATTTATAGGCAAAGAAAAAGACTAGGATTTCCTAGCCTCTTGATTATCAGAATTAATTTTCTATTCTCCTATGCTATAAATAGCATTGGCAATGGCTTTGCTCATGACATCAGCTGCCAAGGCACCAACCAGGTTAATATCTGCCTTGATTTTATTGGTAGCTAAGGAGAATATTGTATCCCCATCCATCATTGTGTGGACTGGATTAATCGATCTAGCATAGCCATCATGGGCCATGCCGGCTATTTTTGTAAGCTCAGTCTTAGTAAAGGTCGCATTGGTTGCTACTGCCCCAATTGTTGTGTTAGTTGGCTTGATATCAGCAAAAGAGCCTAGGATTTGGTCTAGGTAATCCATGGTTTTGACCATCTTGCCATCTATAATTGGTCCTGCAATTTGAAGGCCCTTATTGTAATCATAAATATCTCCAAAGGCATTTACAGCCAAGATTGCAGATACAACTAGGTCTCCCCTTTTTATTGAAGCTTGGCCAAGTCCTGATTTCATCAAGTGGTCTGGCCCAAGTCCCTTGGCAACTGTTGCTCCAGTCCCTGCTCCAACTAGTCCCTGGCTCTTATCTTCATAGGTAGCATTATCATAAGCCTCTTGTGTCATGGCTGCATTTGGTCTTGCCTTAGAACTTTTATAGGCTAGGTCAAATAAAACCGCCTGGCTAATTATTGGCACGACTCCCACACCTACATTAAAACCAATCCCTTCCTTTTCAAGGATTTTCATCAAAGCCGAGGAAGCCTCAAGTCCATAGGCAGACCCTCCTGAAAGGATAAGGCCGCTTAGCTCTGAAACTTGGTTTAGAGGATTTAATAGGTCAGTCTCCCTTGTACCTGGCGCCCCTCCCCTTACATCGACTCCTGCAGTATTACCTGGATCTGGAAGGATTATGCTTAGGCCTGTTCCTCCATCTAAGTCTTGGGCGTGACCTAATTTGATATTTCCAACATCAGTAAAATGTCCACCATACATCAGATATCCTCGTTTCTATACTTATCCATCATTGAACCAAAGACATCTGATGATGAAGGTGGAGTGTAGGAGATGGCATTTGCCCCAGCTTCGATGGTCTCTAGGATGGATTTGCCGTCCTTACCACCAGTGGCAATTATTGGAAACTTATCTCCAATATCAGCCCTAATGTGGGCAACTAAATCTGCTGTATACTTGCCCCCTGATACATTTAAAATCTCAGCTCCTGCCGCAATTTTAGCCTTGTAATCATCCTTAAGGGATGTCACAGTGGCTATGACTGGTATGTCTACAAATTTAGAAATCTCTTCTATATCTTCGTGAGGAATTGGCCCATTTACTACCACTCCATAGGCTCCTGCAAGCTCAGCATAATAGGCTATCGCCCTTGACCTTGGCCCTTGAGTTGTTCCCCCACCCACTCCTATAAAGCAAGGCACGCTTGCAATTGAAATTATAGATTCTGTTATAGAATTAAGGGGTGTGTATGGATATACTGCCATAATTGAGTCGGCATTTGAATTTCTAATTATTGCAAGGTCTGTCGTAAAGAGCAGAGACTTAATTCTCTTATCAAAAATCTTAATCCCACTTGCCTTATAGATTTCTTCTGGCACTGATATAAATGATTTTCTAAGTTTAGAATGTACCTCGGGTACGAATTTTTTATCTGTCATAATATTAATCCCTGTTAAATAAATCTCTAGTGTAGACCCTTTCTCTTACATCTATAAGCTCGTCTTCAAGCCTATTTGCTAAGATTAGGTCTGCCTTTTTAAATTCTTCTAAATTATTAACGACCTTCATGCCTTCAAAATCATCGCCGTCAATATTTGGCTCATATATAATTAAATTTGCTCCCTCTTTTTTGAGATTTTCAATCACATCAAAGATGGCAGACTTTCTAAAATTATCTGAACCCTTTTTCATAACTAGCCTATAAATGCCGATTAATTTTGGCTTCTTATCCATAATGTCTCTGCTTAAATAATCTTTTCTGATATCATTGGAATCAATAATTGCCTTAAATAAGGCATTTGGTATGCCGGCAAAGTTAGCATAAAGCTGCTTGGTATCCTTTGGCAAGCAATAACCACCATAACCAAAAGATGGGTTATTGTAATGGTCTCCAATCCTTGGATCAGCTGACACACCCCTTATAATATTTTTAGAGTCAAGTCCCTTGGCCAAGCTAAAGGAGTCTAGCTCATTAAAAAAGGCCACCCTTAGGGCAAGGTAAGTATTGGCAAATAGCTTTACAGCCTCAGCCTCGCTTGAGCCCATAAGAATAAGTTCTGGGTCATTTAGGGCTTCTTTCTTATAAAGACTTCCGATTTTCTCTCCAAAGCCCCCTTCATTTGAAACAATAATCCTAGAAGGATTCAAAGAATCGTAAAGTGCCCTGCCCTCTCTTAAAAATTCTGGCGAAAATATTATATTGTCACATCCATATAAGTCATTTATTTTTTTGGTGTAGCCTATTGGTATAGTTGATTTTATAAGAATTGGCAAGTCTTTCCTTATAGCCTTAATCTCCTTTATAGCATCGTCTAAGAAAGATGTGTCAAAATAAGATTCCTCCTCATCATAATTTGTAGGAAGAGCAAGGATTACTAGGTCGCTGTCCTTAAAATCATCTACTCCACTAGTCTTTGCCACTAGATTTAATTCTTTGTTCTTAAGATAGTTTTCTATGTAATCATCCTTAATTGGTGATATATTGTTATTGATAAGGTCAACTTTTTCTTTACTTATATCTACCCCAACCACCTCTTCTGATTGAGCTAGCAAAATAGCATTTGAAAGGCCCACATAGCCCATGCCAAGTACAACAATTTTCATATTTCCTCCTGATGTCTCCTGACTTATCTATATTAGATTTTACAATATTTAGCGACTTTTACAATTATTTAGACCTTATAAAAGCGACAGCTTCGTAGGGTCTTAAGAGGATATTTCTATAAAGACTCCTTGATGTATAAGAACCTAGCAAATATTTATATTTTTTGTAATCCATAACCTGGTAGCCTATATCAATTAAGACTTCATTTTGGCCCTTATTTGCTAAGAATAAAATCTTTTCGTCATCTTGCTGCCTAATAAAGGCTATAATTTCAGATTCTTTTGGGAGAATTTTCCTAAGGCCTCTTACCCTAGCGATTTTGCTTTTAAGATCAAATAGCTTTCGTAAAAATATCACATCATCAAAATCTAAATCACTCTCATTTACATAAAGGCTAGATTTCAGGAAAAATAAGGTCATGTAAATCATCCTCTTAGCATAGATTGGATAATTTCGGTAATTAATTCCATCCTGCCAAAAATTTGAATAAGTCAAACAAAGTCCAGACCCAGTTTCCCTAAAATTTAAACTAAGCTTAAGTAAATCTCTTACCTGCCCATCATAGCCAATTAGGCTTAGGCCAGGAAGCTTGGGATTTGATAGGGACCTCATACTTAGATTCTGATTTTTAAAGGTTCCAAGGCTTGTAATTTCCTTATTAAAAAAGGTATTTTTGTTAAGCTCTCTTATAGCTTCAAAAAGTCCCAAACTAGAACTTTTTAAATTTTCCAGACCTTCTAAATTTAAAAATGAAATCCCATGCTTAATTAAATATTCAATAAAATGATAAAGGCTTTTTCTAATTTTCGGATCAGAAAAATCAATGGCTGAAGCAGGTTTAGAAAGTAAAGCTGCCATCAAATCCCTAAGGTCGAAGCCTAGGCCGAGCCCCAGACCTTGCTTATTATAATAATCATTAAGATTAAAAAGTTCTTTTATCCCTGCCTCATTAAGCTTATCAGAGAGCCTTAAAATTATATAATCAGCACCCAAAGACTTATAAAACCTTGTATTTACTTGTAATTTCTTAAAATCTTTTAGGTCAGTCCCTATAATTATTATATCGCCCATATCATCTTTCTATTTTTCTTAAATTTATTTAGCAAGAGTCAAAAGACCTGCGCAAAAGGAAAATTTTTCAAAGTTTATATCAGGAAAGGATTTTTTTATTTCATCATATACAAAATAAATCTCATCATCATCCCAATATTTTTCCGCTTCTCTCTTGCAAGCGTCCAAATCCCTACGGCTTTCAAAGGTCACATCACCAATATATATTTTTCCGCCATCATTAAGGAGAGTAAGTAAAAACTTTATGAGGACTACTTTCTCCTTATCATCCAAATGGTGGAGGGAATATGTTCCAACAATGGCATCATATTTTTTATCAATCAAACCACTAGCTAGGCCATCAGCAAGATTTCCCAAGTATAAATTTGCTTTTGGCATCTTATCTTTAGCTAGCCTTAGCATCTCTTCTGAAAAATCTTGACCGAAAATTTCAAGACCCTGGTCATATAAGGCATGAGCTAGCCTTCCTGTTCCAAAGCCCAGGTCTAATACCCTATGAACTTTAGAATTTAAAATCCTCTTATAAATCTCATTTATAATTTCCTTATAACCGGCAAAGGGATAGGACTTTTCATCATCAGTTTCCTTGACTGTCTGATCAAAAGTTTTCGCCCATAAGTCAAAGCCTGTATTATCTAGCATTGTCTCCTCCAAGTTTAACATTTACTTATTATAAGTACTTTTTGCTTAGATTATACTCCTTTGCATAGGTTTGAAAAAATGTATAATAGACCAGAAAGGAAAAATATGTTAAAACTTAAAAATATATCAAAAATTTACCACACTCAGGGCTTTTCTCAGAAAGCCCTTGATGGCGTGTCTATCTCATTTAGAGAAAATGAATTTGTTTCAATCTTAGGCCAGTCTGGAGGTGGCAAGACTACCCTCCTTAATATAATTAGCGGTCTTATGCGCTATGATGAAGGTGATTTAATTATAGATGGCAGGTCGACAAAGAAATTTACCGACAAGGACTGGGACTACTATAGGAATGTCAGGATAGGTTTTATCTTCCAATCCTACAACCTAATTTCCCACCAATCTGTCCTTGATAATGTAATTCTTTCCCTCACCCTATCTAATAAGGATACTGCCAATATGAAAGAAAAGGCCATCAAGGCCCTTGAAAGAGTCGGCCTTAAAGACCACATCCACAAAAAGCCATCAGAGCTTTCAGGGGGACAGATGCAGCGTGTCGCCATTGCCAGGGCTCTAGTAAATGACCCACAAATCCTTCTGGCAGATGAGCCTACAGGTGCCCTTGATAGCGAAACATCCCTTGCTATCATGGACCTTTTAAAGGAAATTGCTAAGGATAAGCTTGTAATCATGGTAACCCACAACCAGTCCCTTGCCGAAGAGTATTCAACAAGAATAATCGGTATCAAAGATGGTCAAATTATATCAGATTCAAATCCTTACGAGGATACTGATACATCCGATAATTTCAAGATTTCTAAGATTGCCCTTAAGCTTAAGACAGCCCTAGGCCTTTCTTTTAATAATCTTTTAAATAAAAAAGCCAGGACCCTCCTTACAGCCTTTGCTGGGTCAATCGGGATAATAGGGATTGCTCTAATCTTATCCATTTCAAATGGTGCAAGCGTATTTATCGAAGAAAACCAGAAAAATGCCCTCAAATCCTATCCTATAGAAATTGAGAAAAGCTCAGTCGACTTAGCTTCCCTTGGCCAAATGGGAGAAGATAAAAATAAAAATACAGATCAAAGCAAGGTCGCATCAAATGACATAGGCCTTAAAAATAGGTCCAAGCTTTCTGGCAACGGCTTAGAAAATGACCTTGAGAAATTCAAGTCATACTTAGAGGCTAATGACCAAAAATTATCTAATGAAGTCGGAAACCACTTTATCTCCTACACCTACGATGGTAAATTTGATATCTTCACAAAGGACCCTAAGGGAGAGCTTGTAAATACAGATGGATCTGATTTTGAAAATTCAAGACCTGCTGGTTTTAATTTTCTATTTGCCTTTGGAGCTTCTAAGCAAAACCCAAATATATCCCAACTAATTACTACAAAGGATGGACAAATCTCCCCTATGGTCAAGGATGAATATGAAATTGTAGCAGGTCATTGGCCAGAAAATCCTAGTGAACTAATCCTTTTCACCGACTACAACAATCAGATCCTAAGGTCCAAATTTTATGAATTAGGCTTTCTTCCAAAAAAAGAATATGAAGATATCTTAAAAGGTTTGGATGATAAGAAAAAAGTTGACATCAAAAAGGTCAGTCTAGATTCAAAAGAAATCCTCGGCAAGGAATATAAAATCCTAAGCCCTTCCGATTATTACGAAAAAGAAGGCAATAACTTTGTATCTATTAAGGAGAATCAGGCAAAAGTAGATGAGAAAATCAAAGACGCCAAGACCCTTAAAATCGTAGGCATAGCAAAAAAGACAAAGGATGATGACAATAGGATAATCCAAACTCCCCTAGCCTATACGGAGGGCTTTACCAAGGATATGATTGCCTATGTAAATAATCAGGAGATTATCAAAAAACAAATAGAAAACCAAGATACCAATGTCCTAAACGGCCTAAAATTTAGGGCAGCAAATGACGATGAAAAAATAAAGCAAAGTAAGGACTACCTAAATAATTTAACCGAAACTGACCTTGCAAGGGTCAATGGATGGATTCTTCAAAATAAGGAAGATTTGGTGAAGAAAATGCAAGAGGAAAGCAAAAAACTTGCCATGGTAGGCAAGGGTCTTGCTAGTCCAAACGAGTCTCAGAATAACAAGCAAATGGTAGATTATCTTTTAAAAGAAGATGATAAAAATACCTTCCTTGAAATCTACGATGACTTCCTAAAAGACTTTTCCTACAAGAAAAACCTGGAAAACCTAGGCTATATAGAAGAAAAAAATCCATCAAAGATTTCGATTTATGTAGACAATTTTGAAAATAGGGACAAGGTCAAAGTCTTTATCGACGAATATAACCAAGGAAAAGATATTGAAAATCAAATCTCCTTTACCGACCTAATCGGGATAATTTCAAAGTCTATCACAGATATAATTGGAGCAATTTCCTATATACTCATAGCCTTTGTGGGAGTTTCCCTAATAGTTTCATCAATCATGATTGGAATTATCACCTATATCTCAGTCTTTGAAAGAACCAAAGAAATTGGAATATTAAGGGCAATCGGTGCTAGCAAAAAAGATATCTACAAGGTCTTTATGGCAGAAACCATGATAATAGGCCTCTTATCAGGTCTCATAGGAGTCGGCCTATCCTATATTTTAAATATCTTTATAACAAGGATAATGGTAAAAATGTCAGGATTTGCTGATATCGGAGCAAAACTTCCTCTAGAAGCAGCCCTTATCTTAATCCTAATCTCAGTAGCCTTAAGCCTAATAGCAGGGCTCATCCCATCAAGGATAGCTGCAAACAAGGACCCAGTGGAAGCCTTATCTGCTGAATAAAAAAGAAGCCAAACCGGTGGTCCCAACCCAAATAAGGGTTGGGCCACCAGCTTAAGCTTCTTTTTATTTGCCTTCTTTAAGAAGGTCAATTTCTTCTTTTAGTTTACTAATCTCTTCTTTAAGATCTGAAATGTCTTCTTTGGCATCTTCTATATCATAATCTTCATTTTCAGCGTCGATTTCTTCTTGTACAGTTTCTTCTGCCTTTTCGAGCATTTCCTTATTGTCTATATGAGAAGAACTTATTAACCTTTTGAGCCTAAACTCATCATTTTCTGTAAATTCTACATCTTCGTCAAGCTTCTTTCTCATATAGTGCTTAATTCCGACTCTTTTTAGGGATTCTTTTTTGATTTCTTGTCTTTCCTTAAAGTATGCATAAACTAAAAGGCCTATCATAAAGATTCCCACATAGCCGATTATTGGATAAAATATGGAAACTAGCTTTTTAAAGCCTGCAAAAGATAGGATAAATCCTACTAGGGTAAGGCCTATAAGCATTAGCCTAAATCTCTTTTCCTCTCCCTTTGAAAATCTTCTGGCAAGAGCATAAAATAGGGAAATTCCTGTATTAAAAATCATGCCAAAAATTATAAGGGCCATGAAGATTCCAAGGTAAGGATTGATTTCCTTGATTATTTCAAGCATCGGTATATCAAGACTGTAAACATCTTCTATCCTGATAAATAAGGTAAAGGCAATGATTATACCCATGATTCCAGCTATGGCTCCTCCTAAAAGGCCGCCCCTGCCTGCATCTTCGCTTGCAAGTTCATCTCCACCTAGGACAAATCCCATTGATACAGCTGTCATCAGGCACATACCAAAATAGTTTAAAACTGTAAGGCTAAGTGAGTTGAAATTTGATGGTAGAGTCCTTGCGAAATTATCAAGTTCTTGCCAATTAATATCAGCTGTTGTAAAGGTATAGATTCCCCCAATTAGGCTAAGTACGACAATAAAAGGTGTAAATGATCCGATTATCTTACTAACCTTATCAAAGTCCATCATGCCGATTATTACAATCATTAAGGCACATATTACCCTACCGACATTTATATTTACTCCAAAGGCCTGGTTAAGGTTAGAACCTGCCCCTGCTATCATTACAAAACCTATTACAAAACAGGTAAATATAAGAGAAAAGTCCATAAATTTCGAAATAACTTGGTTGGTTATCTTGCTAAAAACATCTGAATGGTCTGTTGCTAGATAATGACTTCCTAGGATAAGTAGGACGCCACCTATGAGCATATGTAAAACTGCTACTATAGATATGCCGACCATGCCTGAAATCCCTAAGGATACAAAATATTGCATGAGTTCTTGACCAGATGCAAGTCCTGCTCCAGTTAAGACTCCTACATAGGCAAGCATTATCGTTATTGTTTTCTTGTTCATAATTCCTCCATCCTACAATAATACTTGTTTTTGCCTATTTTTCAAAGATATTATAGTTTTAAGCTTATTTCTTATCTATCTTATCAAGCAAATCATCTAATAAGTTAGGGAAGGCTTTTATAATTCTTCTCTCACCCATCTTATCAAATTTACTTATTAAATCTGCACGAAGCTTAGCTCGTTTGCTCTCAAGGTCTTTAAGATTAGAGCGAACCTTGGCTCTTTTTCCTTCAAGTTCTTTGATTTCAGGTCTTTCAGAAATCTCTTCGCCCTTTTCTTTTATAGCCATAGTCCTATCATAGACACGCTTACCAATATCATCAGAAACTTCCCTAATATCCTTGCTAGCTGCTTCTAGCTTCTTAAATTTCTTATTTAAGCCGACAAGGGTGAGGATAGTTTGGGCAAGGTCTATAGCAAAAATTATGAGTAAGATAAGATTGGTATAAAAAATAAATTTAGGATGCAAGAATGTAAAAAACCTTACAACCATAGGATGAACTGCCTCATATAAGACAAAACAAGCTAGGCCCCAAAGTATTGAAAATTCAAGGCATATGTAGCCGCCAAGATTAAATCGCATACCGGAATAGTCCCACCACTTCTTATGAAAGATTTTCTCAAGTAAAAAGCCCCCAACAAGCTCTAAGGCTGTAGCAATAAAGACAGATCCAAAGAATAAAATTAATTTGTTAGTCTTTGCTATATCTGTTAAAAAATAAATAACTCCCAGGGCTCCAAAGCCATAAATTGGGCATAAGGGTCCATTAAGAAAGCCCCTATTGATAAACCTACCCCTGTGGACACCTTGAAAGGCCACCTCCATTATCCAACCGATAAAGGCATAGACAAAAAAATATCCTATGTAATAATTCATAAAATCATCTCCCCTTATTTATATAAATTATGAAGTCATCTTTTCTAGAGCTTCTATATTTGTAATTAAAATCTTGCCCCTAGCAATAATTTTGATAAGACCCCTATCTTCAAAGCTAGAAAGTTTCCTAGATAGGGTCTCCCTTACAACTCCCGAATAAGAGCCAAGTTCCTCACGGCTTAGGTGGGATCTAATCAAAACTCCATCCTTTTTGACAACACCTATATCATAGGCCAGATCAAGTAAGAGCTTGGCCACCTTCATATCAGCATTTAGGCCAACCAGCCTATCAATAAGCTCTTCACTCCTCCTAATCCTCCTAAAGGATTGGTCCAAAATCTTAAGTAGGATGTCATTGTTCTTTTTTAAAATATTATCAAAATCAATTTTTGATATAAGAAGAACCCTTGTCTTATCAAGGGCTGTGGCCTCATATAAATAATTCTCATCAGTCAATAGATTATGAGCCCCTACGAAATCATCCTTCTTGTAAGTATACAAAATCTGCTCCCTTCCATCTGTAAGATACATAGAAATTTTTACAAAACCCTCTATGATAACATACATAAAATTAGGCTCATCACCGAAGGAAAATATGATATCTCCCTTCCTATATTCTAAGACTTGAGGCCTTATTCGAAAGCTATTTAATTCTTTTTCATCAAGATATGACAAAATTTTTATTTCATTCCTATCCATATATTACTCCTATATGGATTTTATCATATCTCTAGCATATTTTTCAAGAGCCTTGGCCTTATCCTTATCCATTGGCTCCATATTTTTAAGCCTATAATCCTTGCCCAAAAGCTTGTATTTATCAACACCCATGGTATGGTAAGGCAAAATTTCAAACTTATCAATATTCTTCTTGAGGGGAGATATAAATTCGATAAGTTTTTCCATATCATCTTTTGTATCTGTCACAAAAGGCATCATTACATGCCTAATCCAAATCCTGGTAGAAGAGTCTTCTATTAGTTTCATAAATTCGCGAAGAGGCTTTTGGTCAATTCCTGTAAGGGCCTTAAAAAAGTAAGGGTCATAGTGTTTTATATCAAGGATAATGAGGTCAGCTTCCCTTACTATATCCCTATTATATTTTGGATTTCCTATACCTGAAGTGTCAATTGCCACATGGATTCCTTCCTTATGAAGAGCTCTTATGGCATCAAGGACAAATTCTCCACTAAAAAGAGGCTCACCACCTGATAAGGTAACGCCGCCTCCATTTTTATAATAAGGTTTCATCCTAAGGGCCATCTTTACCAATTCATCCAGGCTAAATTCCCTACCAAAAGTAGGAGATTGGGTGTCGGGATTGTGACAAAAAGCACATCTTAAAGGGCAACCTGATAGGAAAAATACAGTCCTAATCCCAGGTCCATCAACTAGTCCCATTGTTTCTATAGAATGAACTTTCATATAAACTCCTTAAAATTATCCTTATTTAAAATTATTTCTCTTGTATATAGTAAAATCTACTTATCTTATAAAAGAAAAGTCCAAGGGACTCTACTGAGTCCCCCTTACATTTATTTTTAAAATATTTTCCTATCTTGTTTGATGGAAGGTTCTTTCTAGGACTTCTCTCTTTTGCTCATCTGTGAGCCTGTTAAAGTGAACAGCATATCCTGACACTCTGATTGTTAAGTTTGGATATTTATCTGGGTTATGGTAGGCATCTAGTAATTTTTCCCTTTGTAGGACGTTTACATTTAGGTGGAAGGCGTCTTGGCCGAAGTAGCCATCCATTATATTTACTAGATTTTCTATCCTTACCTCTTCTTCCTTACCTAGGGCATCTGGCACTATAGAGAAGGTATTTGAAATGCCATCTTCACATACACATTCGTAAGGAAGCTTAGCTACTGAGTTTAGACTTGCTAGTGCACCTGACTCATCCCTACCATGCATTGGGTTTGCACCTGGTGCAAAGGCTTCTCCTGCCTTTCTTCCATCTGGTGTTGATCCAGTTTTCTTACCATACATTACATTTGATGTTATGGTTAAGGCTGATAGGGTTATCTTAGAATTTTTATAGGTTGCGTGTTTTTTAAGCTCATTGCTAAAGTAGGTTAATATTTCTACAGCTATTTCATCTACCCTATCATCATCATTGCCATATTTAGGGAAGTCTCCCTCAGTTTCAAAGTCTACAGCTATTCCATTTTCATCCCTTACTGCTTTAACTTTGGCATATTTTATTGCAGATAGGGAATCAGCTACTATTGAAAGTCCAGCCACTCCTGTCGCAAGATTCCTCTTTACATAGGTATCATGAAGGGCCATTTGTCCAGCTTCATAAGCGTATTTGTCATGCATAAAGTGGATAACATTTAGGGTTTTAACATAAAGTCCTGCTAATTCTGATAAGACTTTCTTATAATTTGTGAGGACTTGATCATAGTCTAGATATTCAGTAGTGATTGGCTCAATATCATCAAAGACTCTTATTAGGCTGCCATCCTTATTCCTTTTCTTTTCATCAACTGCTCCATTTATTGAATATAGCAATGATTTTGCAAGGTTAGCACGGGCTCCGAAAAATTGCATTTCCTTGCCCACTTCCATGGCTGATACACAGCAAGCTATGGCATAGTCATCCCCATACATATTTCTCATCAAGTCGTCATTTTCGTATTGGATAGAATCTGTAAGAATTGAAACCTTAGAACAAAACTTCTTCCAACCTTCAGGAAGTTTTTCAGCCCAAAGAATCGTCATGTTTGGTTCTGGAGCAGATCCTAGATTTATTAGGGTATTTAGGTATCTAAAGGCTGTCTTTGTAACAAGAGTCCTTCCATCTAGACCCATACCACCAATTGATTCTGTTACCCAAGTTGGGTCTCCTCCGAAAACTTCATCATAGTCTGGAGTTCTTAGATGGCGAACAAGTCTTAGTTTGATAACAAGTTGGTCTATTATTTCTTGAGCACCAAACTCATCTAGGATACCCATATCCATATCTCTTTTGATATAAATATCTAAGAAACCTGCATTTCTACCAATTGACATGGCAGCGCCATTGTTTTCCTTAACAGCTGCTAGGTAGCCAAAGTATAAAAATTGTGCAGCTTCCCTAGCATCTGTAGCTGGTTTTGAAATATCTACGCCATATTTAGCCGCCATATTTTTAATTTTTCCTAAGGCTCTGATTTGCTCACTTACTTCTTCTCTTAGTCTTATAGTTGCTTCTAAATTTGTTTCATCTATTTCTATCTTGTCTAGGTCTTTTTTCTTTTCATCTATTAACCTATCAATACCATATAGGGCAACTCTTCTATAATCACCTATTATTCTTCCACGACCATAGGCATCTGGCAAACCTGTCAAAAGTCCCACAGTTCTTGCCTTTCTCATATCCTTTGTATAGGCATCGAAAACACCCTCATTATGAGTTTTTCTAAATTCTTTAAAATACTTAGCTTGAACAGGATCCATCTCTTGACCATAAGCTTCAAGAGATTGCTCAACCATCCTGTAGCCACCATAAGGGTTAACTATTCTTTTAAGAACTTCATCAGTTTGCAGACCAACTATAACTTCGTTTTCCTTGTCAATATAGCCTGCGTCAAACCCATCTATAGAAGAAAACTTGCTTGTATCTGCATTTCTGTAAGAATCTCTTATTTCTTTATTAATTAATTCTTCTACTTGGTCAAACAGTTTCCTTGTTTTTTCACTCTTACCAGCTAAAAATTCATCACTTCCCTCATAAGGTGTGTAGTTTTCTTGGATAAAATCACGAACGTTAATCTCATCCTTCCACTTCTGTCCCTTAAATCCATCGTATGCTAATTTTTCCATACTTCCTCCTAATATATTTTTTAAAAGCTAAGCTTTTTTATTTTCTGACTATATTATATATGGAAAAAGTTTTCTTGTATGTGACCTTGGTCACTTGGCCATAAAAAAAAGACAAGCCCTGAAGCATGTCTTTAAAAATAGTTTTTAGATTTTAAATTATTGGTTCGATATAGCCAAGCTCAATAGCCTTAGAGTATAAATCAACTTTATTGTCTACTTTAAGCTTATCATAAATACTTTCTATATGATGATATAGGGTCCTTTCACTAATAAAAAGTTCTTTTGCTATATCCGAATTTTTCTTACCTTTAATTATTTCCTTTAGGACTTCTTTTTCTCTTCTTGTTAAAAGATCTTTATATAAATTATCAACTCTATTGTATTTTCCATCACATATTAATTTAAGGTTTTCTAACAAGAAATCAACGTCAATTGATTTTGTAAAATATGCATCAGCCCCTAATTTATACGCATTATTTTTATATATAGGATTATTATATGATGATAGGATTACTTTTTTTATACAATTATTTTCATTATTCAATCTTTTTAATACATCAAAACCTGAATTTGAATTATTTAGACTTAAATCAATAAGACATATATCATAAATATTCTCATCTAATAACTTAAATAATTTACTAACATCGTTAGTGTATGAACATACTGAAATTTCAGATTTTTCTTCTAATAGTCTTGATAAGCTTTCACCAAATATTTTATGATCATCAAGTAAAATTATTTTCAATTCCATCACCTTTAATAAATACTTTCGTTTTTAAGATTCCATCTTCATAAAAATAATCAATACTACCACCATTTGAATCCACTAAAAATTTAATAAAAAGAATTCCTGATTTTGAGTTAAGAATGTTATGATAGTCTTCTTCATTCGCTCCATCGCTTACTATTTCAATTTTATAACCATCATCAGCTATATAGATTCTAAATTCTATTTTATAACCATTGGAATGTTTATAAATATTATTTAATAGCTCCTTACTAATAATTATTAATATCCTTAGTTTATCCTTATTGTCTAACTTATTTTCATCTAACAATATATCCATTTCAGTACTATAGTGCTTATTGGGAAATAAATTTTCAAGATCATATACTATACTTCTAAAATTATCTAAAATATCTACTTCATCCAATAAGGAATTTCTATATTGCATCATTATATTACGTGATTTCTTTTCTAAATTTCTAGTAATTTCTCTGCTTAAATCAATATCAGCCTTACTTAGACTTAAATTATTGATAATACTATATAAATCCTGAATAATTTCATCATGAATTATTCTTGCAAATTCTTCTCTTTCATTTGCAATGTAATATGCAATATCATAGAATCTTAATATATCCTTATACTTTTTTAGCATAAAACCTGATAAAAAGATTGAAAAAATCAAAATTAATATAATTATATATAAAAACCATTCATCTTTATATAAAGCAAAAGGGATCATGAGTACTGTAATAAAGCCTAATAAAGTTGTAAATATAAAATAAATTAAAATCCCAGTATTTTTCTTCAAATTCATACTCCTACATTCATATAAATAATAAATTAATCAAAATATGAGTTTATGTCACCCATCTCTTCCTTATCATTTATTAATTGCTTATACTTTCTAAACATCATACCTGTTATTAATGTCAGTCCTAGGAAAAATATAGTATAAATAATATAAATTATTTTTCCTGTAAAAGCTTTAGGTATACATATAATAGTTAGACTTGCCAATATTGCTATGGTAAGAATATATATAATTATTCCACTTTTTTTCATTTCAAATGCTCCTAGTTACAAGCTTTCATAGTAAATTTATATATTTAGCTTTAAAATATATAAGGTGTACTCCTTTCTTTTCTTAGTATTATCTTATCGCTATTTGTTAATTATATATATGGGACATTTCTGCATAATTAATGATTAAAAAAAGACAAGCCCTGAAGCTTGTCTTTTTAAATTTATTGAAATTGTTGTAAATTAATCACCAAATGGGATTATTTAACTATCTTAGAAACAACTCCTGATGCTACTGTTCTACCACCTTCACGAACAGCGAATCTTAGACCTTCTTCTAGAGCGATTGGCTTTTGAAGTGTGATCTTGAATGTTGCGTTGTCTCCTG